>CALECP010000050.1 GCA_937949915.1 uncultured Anaerolineae bacterium | reverse complement strand
GATGTACAGATTCGACCGATTTTCGCCTTAGCTTGATACCAATTGGACACGATACATCGTGTCCCTACGGCACGGCCGTTCTGCCGCCAAAAGACAGCCCGCCCTTGCAGTTGCCTGTGAATTCTGTCACAATCCAAACATGGCTCATTTGACAGGACAAGAACGCGCACAGTATGTACAAAATATGTTCGGCCGGATCGCAGATCGCTATGATCGCATGAATCGACTGATGACATTTGGGCAAGACGTGACATGGCGACGCTATGTGATAGACAAAGCAAATGTACCGCCCAACGGCCGTTTGCTCGACATCGCCACCGGCACAGGCGACATCGCCTTCGAAGGCTGGGCGCGGAACCCCACCATTCAGACAGTCGGCACAGATTTCAGCTATGAAATGATGGACGCAGGACGACGCACCTACCCAGAACGGCGCGTCATCGACTGGGCAGACTCCGACGCGCTGGCGTTGCCCTTCCCCGAAAATCATTTCGATGCTGTCACTTCCGGCTTTCTCATCCGCAACGTGATCGACGCAGAGAAAAGCCTAAGCGAACAGTTGCGCGTCCTCAAACCGGCCGGGACAGTGGTCGTCCTCGAATCGAGTCCTCCTAAAGACAACTTGCTCAAGCCGTTTATCAAAATCCATTTGAACTATGTCATTCCGTTGATCGGCCGCATCGTCACCGGGCAATCAGACGCATACCAATATCTGCCCTCCTCTACGCAAAAGTTCCAAACGCCAAACGCACTAGCCAACACGATGCGGCGCGTCGGCTTTGTCGGTGTCGGCTATCGCATGTTTATGTTTGGCACAATCGCAGTGCATTTCGGCCGCAAGCCGCTCGACTAACGATACACCTTGTCGGCCGTGACTGTGATGGTGTGGGAACGGCCGAACCCATCGCTATACAACGCAAATGTGCGCCAGGGGACGGCCGGGCTGTCTGTCTGCCACAATACTTCTCGGTTGACGCGCACGATGGTGTGCGCGGCCGTGACATCGAGCCAAAACACAAGCGGCTGATCGGGCGTGACATAGGGCTGGGTGCTGGCTAACGGCCATGTTTGCCAGGGGAGGAGATCGCCAGTTTTGTCCCATACGCGCACATAGCCATAGTTGGTAATGGCAACGCCCAATTGCTCTGTCCCATTGCCCAAAATGAAGCCGGTAGCGCGTTCGGCCGCGGTCGGTTCGATAGCGAAATGGAGCGAGAAAGCGGTGGGCAATGTATTAGTGATCGGCCGGGTTTGGGGGGCGGCCGTTATCGTCATTTCACCCGCCAATGGGGGCAGCACAAGCGGATCGCTCATCGGCGGATCGAACACACCAAGCGCGATCAACCCACTCAAAATAAGGAGCAAAAACAGAGACAGCCACCAAATGGTGTTTGACGAACGATTGCGTCGGAAGGACAATTCCATTTATGCAATTGTATGGGAGAGGAGCCGGTTGTACACAACCAACCTATTTTATGTGGCTATTGGCAATTATTTTGCTGGTGGGATGTGATGGCGCAACGCCATCGCCCCAACCCGATCAACCAAATGATGAAGTGACGGCCGTCGCTATTGCTGCAAAAGCTCCGGCCGCACAGGAGACACCGACCGCAACCCTGCTGCCGCCACCGATCATCAAAACCGCATCACTCTTGACAGAAACGGTCACACCATCGCTGACAGAAGCCCCGATGATGACAAATGTGACAAGTACACAGGCGGCCGTGACACCGACCATGCTATCAGCAACGGCAACACCCTTTATCAACCGCGATTGCAACCAACCGGGCTTTCCTGGCTATACGCGCTACCAGTTGAGCGATGCGCCTCTCCCCCAGCCATTGCCAGAGCGCACACCCCATTTCTGGATGACAGCCCCGATGGAGATCGATGGCGGCTTGCGAATCAATAATATCTATCCTTACGGGTATGACGCGGGTAAAAATGCGGGGTTGCTGCTGCATGTGGGAATGGATGCAAGCGGTCTGATGGGCGCACCGATCTTGGCGACGGCCGCCGGGACGATCATCTATGCGCGGTCTGACGAAAATGAGCTACATGGCTGGCGGTGCAATTGGTACGGCCGCTTTGTCACCATTTTGCATGACGAGCAGTGGCAGGGTCAGCCTGTGTACACGCTGTATGGCCATGTGCAAAACATCATTGTGGAAGAAGGGCAACATGTGGCGCAAGGCGAGCAGGTGGCCGAAGTGGGGGTCGGTGGTGCGGCCGTTGCGCCCCATTTACATACCGAGGTGCGGGTGGGCGATAATTTGTTCACGACGACACGCAACCCGTTGTTGTGGCTACGGCCGATAGCCGGATATGGTGCGGTGGTCGGCCGTCTGATCGATGAAAGCGGCCGGGCGTGGCAGGGGGTTACTGTTCACGCCATTCCCAAAGGAGGCAGCGTGCGGAACATGGCGACGACATGGACGTATTTGGGCGACCGGGACAATTTAGCGCGACCAGACGAACAATATGCTGAGAATTTTGTGTTTGGCAATTTGACGAGTGGCATCCATAACATTTATGTGGAGCTAGAAGATCGCATTTACCAGCAAGAGGTAGAGGTGTTTGCGGGGGGCATTACGGAGGTCGAATTGATGACAGGCGGCGATAGAGGAGCAACAAAAACGCCCCGGCCGACAGCGCGGCCGTATGTACCGCCTCCGCCCACAGCAGTGCCGCCTACCCCTACACCATCAGGGCCAGCGACTGGTATTCCTCCGGCCGTGTGGGCAGCCACCGCCACGGCCGAAGCGGCAAACCGATGAACTCTGTAATCGCACTATCTCCCCGTAGCAGCGTATGTCAACCCAGCGTTCGACGGTATAAAGTGCGGTCGATTGCCCCGTGTATAATCGTGCTAAACTAGAGGTGGGTCACACGCTCGTAGGTCGAGCGATTGTGGAAGAATGAACGAGTACGGTCTTGGTGCGGCCGAATCAACGTCTACGGGTCGGTTCACTTGGCAATTTAATCATCAAAACAGTTTAACAAAGAGGTCAACGAAATGAAATTATTGAGCAAGATATTGGTCGGCATTGTCGCATTGGAACACATTTACATTTTAATTTTGGAGATGTTTTTGTGGACAACGCCGTTGGCATTAAACACATTTGGTTTTACGCCAGAATTTGCAGAGCAAACGGCGGCATTCGCTACAAATCAAGGTATCTATAATGGATTTTTGGCGGCCGGACTCATCTGGTCGCTGTTGCATCCTAATGGGAAGGTCGGCCGACAACTCGCCATTTTCTTCACGGGATGTGTGATCGTGGCGGCCGTCGTCGGCGGGGTGACTGTCCAAACGTCGATTTTGTTTACGCAAGGCACACCGGCCGTGCTTGCCCTTTTGAGTATTTTACTTCTGCGAAACAACGATAAATGATAAACGCGGCATAAGAGCATTAAAGCCCCGTAGATACAAGGCGAGCCTTGCATCTACGGGACACTTGCCTAATGGAACTATGATTCGATACGCACACACAAACTTGATTGCATTTGATGATCAGTGATCAGTCAAAAACACTCATGGAATGAGCGATTAATCAATATCATTAATTATCCAGTGGGTTAGGAGGAGCTTCTCGAGAAAAATTAAGATTTGATGTCACTAGTGAGTAATCAAGAAAGTCAACAGATCCATCTTCATTCAAATCCACATCAAGATGAGATGGTATAGAAGGATCATCTGAGGATTTGGGTGGTGCTGCAAGATGCGAAACAACTGCACTTACATCAAAGAAATCAATCGAATTATCGCCATTCGTATCACCATCTATTAAAATCATAAGGTGTATCACACCATCTGCATTATATAGATTGAGGTATTGTCCATCATGCAAAACGTCAATGGGATCTGCTAAAGCACTAAGCGTATCTTCTCCCTTGATCCAAAGTTGTATCTCCCCCTTTGGGACATTAATTTGAGCACAACCACGATTCAATCCTCTGTTCGGCGCAACACCTGCTTCATCAAATGTGAATATGCCTGTACCGTCTGATGCGAGATCATTATCTTGTATAGCCGTATAGGAGAATTTTTCGACAGAGTTAACCGTGCGAGAACCACCAGCAAAATAAACGCAGAATGATACTCTCACTGTTGAAGCAGCTTCGATCCTTGTAGAATAAATTCCTGTCATTGCCAAGAAAGCTGCGAAGAAGGCATAAACAACCAAACGTCGTGGGTTTTTTGTTAGCATTTGCATTTTTTAACACTCCTTAAATATAGATGTTTCAGTTTTTGTTATCTGTAAGCGCGTTCAACCAACTTTTTCATAACATCTTTTTGCGATGTACAACCTATATCAAACTGGCTTACGCAATTAGAATAGCAAGAAAGCCAACCTGACATAATGTAAAGAGGGTGTAAATTTTTAGAGCAATTTGGGGTGTTTTTTTGAAAAATCGGCCGTTATTCGACAAATATAAGCTAATTCTCAACAATTATGGCGAAAATGTCACACTATCAGCGTTCATTTCAGTGATTTGTAGATTGTCGATGAGAGGAGCGATTTGAGGTAGCTCATCGGCCGGTTGTCCGGCCGCCAATGCGCGCAAAAAGTACGGGGGCAAATTGCGGAACAGCAGTTGTCCTTCGATGGTGATGTCGCCCACGGCCGCACCCGGATCAAACGGCACGTTATACAAAAAAGTACGCGCATCGTCATCGGGCGAAATACGCGCCAAGAGTTGGTTGTCGCTCGGCCGCACACGCGCCACCGCCCCACCTGTCAAATGCTGCAACGGCGTTTCAAACGCATCATCGGCCGCAATGCCGATTGTATTGCCATACGGATCAAGCGTAAACGTACCATCTTGCTCACGCAACGGCTCAACATCATCGATCAACTTTTGCTGGAAGTTGACCAATTGTGGATCGGCCGTATCGCACCCCACCACAAATTGTGCCATCGCATCAGCCATCGTTTCTGTATCGCATAAATCAGTCACGTTAGAGTCAATAATGCCAGACTGAAACAGCACATTACCCGCCCCATCGACAACGCGAACGGCGACCCACATTTGCCGCGCAAACGCGAACCCGGTGGGCAGCTTGTGGCCGAGTTGGTTGTTATCGACGGTGACAGCGAACGTGAGTGTGTCGCCGTCTATTTGCACAGATTGCTCGACGACATCAAACAGCGCGGCCGATTGCAGCAAAATGGTACGATCCGCTAATTGCGGATCAGCATCGACCACCGTATCGAGCGGATAATCGACCCCCACAAACGAGTGGCTACGCGAAGATCGTGGCGGGGACGCATAATCTCCGTTGTCCGCGATGGTGTCACCGGGCAGCACCGG
>CALECP010000049.1 GCA_937949915.1 uncultured Anaerolineae bacterium | reverse complement strand
GGGGGTGAAGTGGTATCCAGCAGCGTAGTCCCAATTGATTGGCACAACTGCCCCCAGCGAGTGTGCTACTGGTTGCCAAGGACTCTGTGCGCTGGCATTTGGGTTGAGAGTCGGCCGAGGTGTAGGCGTGACGGTTGGTGTATTGGTGGGCGTAGCGGTCGGTGTAGCGGTTGGTAGTGGTGGTGCTGGCTTGAGTAAATGGAAAACGTCAATGTTGTCGTTTAATTGGGCGGCTTGTTCTGCATCTACCCCCGTAATATAGACGGGAACAGGTGCTTGTGTATGTCCCAGTGTTGACCAAGTTACAGTCGGTATTTGCCCAGCTTGTGGGTTTGTTTCCGTTGCGGTTAGTCCTCCTGTTTCATGGTCGGACGTCACCAAAATAATCGTGTTTGGATGGGTTTGCATCCAATCCATTGCTGCTTGTACTGCATCGCTTAATTCTGCCGCTGAGCGTATTGCCCCATCAGCATCATTGCGATGCGAATAGGTATCAGTCCCCTCATGCTCAACCATCAGGAACAAACCATCGTTATCATTATCGAGAATGTTGAGCGCGGTTGTTGTCATTTCGGCTAAGGTGGGCAATGTTGGGTCTTCACCTACTACACCTGTTGGTGTAATTTGTCTCGTGCCGAAAATTCCTGCAACATGCGTCTCTATTTCTGTATCGACATTTTGTAATGTAGTTCGATTAGTAACTGCCAAGTATTGTGCCTGACTAGCAGAGGGTGCATTAAAATAATCACCACCGCTCCCGAAGAGTACGTTCGGCCGACTGCCTGTGAAATAATCATTGACAATCGCCTCCTTGTTCCCCCGTGATGATTCATGTGCGCCAAACGCGGCCGGAGACGCATCTTCCATAAAGGATGTAGTGACAAGACCGGTGCTTTTCCCTTCTGCCTGATGGAGTTCTAGTAATGTGGTCAGAGGATTGCCCAAAGCATCTTGGCTGATGACGCGGTTTGTAACCTTGACTCCTGTTGCCATAGCTGTTGCGGCCGCGGCCGAGTCAGTTGTGCCAGATAAAACGTTATTATGTGTTATTTCTGTTATGTATGGAAATGACTCAAATGAAAGCGTCCCCGCCTCACCATTAGCAAACATGCCCCCCGCTTTGACATGTTCGAACCCCATGCCGTCCCCGATGAAGATGATCACATTTTGCGCTGTGGTTGCCGCCTCTATATGTGTAGAGGGTACGGCTGTTACACCAACAACCACAGAAATGACCATAAAGACGGCCGTTAATAAATAAACAACACGGAATTTGTGTCTGATGCGTTGATACATGGAAACTTACCCTGCTAGCCTCTTTGGCTACTTCGAGAAAAAATCATCATGTTTTATGCCTCTGGTTACAAATGCACAAAATTAGAATATTGAATGACTATTTCTTTGTGAAGACCTTAAGTTCTACTTACTTTTTATAGCTGTTGGATAAAATATCTTAGACAGCTAACTTCTACTCTATAATTCTAACCTTACCATTAGGCTTACTGCTTGTAAACTGTGCATATTGACTAGGGTGCGGAATGTGTCACTGGTAATTGGACACTGTGACGACGAAATTAAGGATTGTCCGGTTTGCGAGGTTGTGTATTTTCAAACGAAACGATTAACAACTTCGTGATTGGGATGATTTGGATTGTTGATGAAGTGTGGATTCGTGAATTTGGCAGAAGCACGCTGCACATTTGATATTGCCATTGTCTCTCAACTATTTGGCAATTTTTACAACATTGAAAAACCGCGTGCTTTCATTGCTCACGCTGGACGACCATGATACAATGCAGACAGTCTAATGTGAATATCGTTAACGAAGAGCGGGAGACACCCCGCTTTTTTGTTTCCCTAATGGTGATGGCACGTTTTGGTGTATCACCCCAAAATAATCAGGTAAGCAGAGATGAAAAACCAATTTCTGTTGGCTTTCAACGAAATTTGTAAAGAGAAAAATCTACCACCAGACACGGTAATCGAAGCATTGAAAACCGCGTTGGTGTCGGCGTATCGTCGTAATAGCACTGTTAGTAGCTCGCAGGGTGTGGAGGCGGAAATCGATCCGCGCACAGGCGAGGTGACTGTATTTGCCGAGAAAGAGGTGGCTGAGGATGTGATGGATAATCGCACCGAAGTTGCCCTGGTGGACGCATTGATTGTCAACCCGGAAGCAGAGTTGGGCGATCTGATGATGATCGACAGCACACCGAAAAATTTCGGCCGTATCGCTGCCCAAACTGCCAAGCAAGTGATCTTGCAACGGGTGCGGGAAGCAGAGCGCGATCACCTGTTTGATGAGTTTAGCGACCGTGAAGGCGAATTGGTCAATGGTACGGTGCAAAGCACGAGTGGGGGCAACCTGACGATTGGCCTCGGCCGGACAGAAGCCTTGCTGCCGCGCAGCCAACAAGTGCCAGGTGAACGGTATCGGGCGCATGATAAAATCCGCGTCTATATATTGGAAGTGCGGAAAAGCAATCGCGGCCCACAAATTTTTGTCAGCCGCAGCCATCGCAACTTACTCCGCCGCCTCTTAGAACTGGAAGTGCCAGAAATCTATAATGGGCAAGTGGACATCAAGAGCATTGCGCGGGAAGCGGGCGCACGTTCCAAAGTCGCCGTGAAAGCGATGCAACCGGGCGTTGATCCGGTGGGGGCGTGTGTGGGTATGCGCGGTGTGCGTATCCAGAGCATTGTGCGCGAGCTAAATGATGAAAAAATCGACGTGATCGAATGGGATCAAGACCCGACGCACTTTATCGCAAAGGCGTTGAGTCCGGCACGTGTGTCGCTCGTCTTTTTGGATGATGATCCGGTCAATGGTCGCACAGCAACTGTTGTCGTCCCGGACGATCAATTGTCGTTGGCTATCGGCCGTGAAGGGCAAAATGCACGATTGGCCGCCAAGCTAACTGGCTGGCGCATCGACATCAAGAGCCTGACAGAAGCGGGACGTGACAGCTTGAACTTGCTGGACGATCCGGCCGCCGATCCTATTATCGTGAAAGATTTCGACCTTCATGCCCGTGTACTCGAAGTGATCGAGAAAAAAGAAGCGGGACGGCCGATTACGGCCGAAGATTTCAACTATCTCAATCGTTTTGTGTATGGTATCGAAGGGCGCGTGATCGCGTCTCGTGCCGATTCGCATGACGAAACCCGCCGCCAACAAATGGAAGCACGGGACAAAGTGCCAGAAGCATACTGGACGCTGCATCTGGAAGAGTTAAATCTGCCGATGAGCATTCACACAATGCTGCTTGAGAATGGGCATGACACCGTTGGGCAAGTGATGTTTACGATGGAGATGAACAAAGATGAATTGTTCGCCATCGACGGCTTTACTGACGAGTCGCTGGACAAAGTGAAAGCGCGTTTGTC
>CALECP010000048.1 GCA_937949915.1 uncultured Anaerolineae bacterium | reverse complement strand
CCCCCCCTTAATCCCCCCCCGGTGGGGGGGAGACCGGCACTGGGAGGGAAAACGCACACAATTAATGAGTACAATCAAACACACCACACGACGACTGCGGGGCTGGCTGATTTTGTTGAGCCTACTTTTGAGCTTTTTTTGGCTGGCGGGGTCGGCCGACTCTGCGTTTGCCCACGCCACGCCGATCCAGACGATTCCGGCCGCGAACGCCACCATTGAACAAGCCCCCATAGAGGTGACGATCACCTTCAACGAAGCGGTAGTGCCGGGACTGAGTACGGTCACTGTTTTGTCCCAGTCGGGCAAGCCGATCACCGTCGAAGCAATCGCATTTGCGGCCGATGATGCGGCCGTGACGGCCGCGCTGCCGCCGCTCGATAATGCGGCTTATCTCGTCAGTTGGAATGTGGTGTCGGCCGTCGATGGGCATAACACGACCGGTACATTTTCGTTTGGTGTCGGAGTCGATGCGCTGTCTACCGCCCAGAAAGTCACTTTTTGGGATGGCGTTCTGTGGTCATCATCGGTGGCGCGGACATTGCGTGTCGTCGGCATGGCATTGCTGATCGGTGTGTTTGCGTTCCAGCTTTTCGTGACTCGTGTTGAGAAGAACGGCCGCGCACTCGCTTGGTGCGCCGTCATGCTCATCATTGCGGGGCTGCTGGTCACGCTCGTCAATCAAATCGCACAATTTGGCATAGCCAGCGTCGATACGTGGCTCGCGACGACGTTCGGCCGTCTCTGGATGCTGCAAATCGTCGTGCTGGGCTTGTTGATTCCCGGTGTCGATAGCTTGAAAAACGCCCCTAATCGTGTCGTGCTGGCTGTCTGTTTTGTGGGCGCAATCGGGCTGGCAGCCTTTAATGCGTTGAGCAGTCACAGTGCGGCATTGTCATCTTTGGCGGTGCGCGGCACGTTGATCGATTTGGTGCATGTGACGACGGCCGGAATGTGGGCAGGAGGCTTGGTGTTGCTCGTTGGCGCATGGCGGGGGGCAACTGACGCATGGCGCACCGCCAACTTTACGCGCTTTTCGACGATGGCAGCGATGGCGATGGGGACGCTCTTTTTGAGTGGCGGCTGGCTGGGCGGTCAACATGTGGGCAACTGGAATGCGCTGGTTGGCACGACCTATGGGCTGCTGCTTTTGCTCAAAATGGGGTTGCTCATTCCTGTGTTGGGGATTGGGGCGTATAACTTGCGGGTGGTCGGCCGTCGCCTAAAACAACAAGCGACCCCCACACCATTACCGACTCGCCTGCTGATAGTCGAAGCGGTTTTGGCGGTGGCGATTGTGGTGGCGGCCGGATTTGTGTCAGACGCGCAACGGGCGATCAGTGCGCCATTATTAACGGCCGAAGCGGGACAAACGACGCTGAACAGCACGGCCGACAATCTCAATGTGACGGTGGCTATCGAACCGGCTTTGGTGGGCAACAATACATTTAACCTGATCATGACGGACGCGGCCGACAACCGCTTGACTGATGCCGAAACAGTCTCTGTGCGCTTCACGTATCTCGATCAATCGCTGGGAGACAACACAGGCACGGCCGTTCATCGCGGCAATGGGGTGTACACGATGGATGGCAGCTTTATCAGCCTGAGCGGACAGTGGCAGATGGAGGTAAAAGTGGTACGCGCTGGCGTGTATGACACCTTCGTGCCGTACCGCCTAGAGGCGGGGATCGGCGGCGATATTCGCGCTCTGGATGCGCGGGTCAGTGTGCTGGAGCAGAGCGGCCGTTTCTTGACATTGACCGACAAGGCGGGGACAGGCACATTGATGATCGTGCTGGCGTTGGTGTGGGCGCTGATCGCTACCCGCGCCACCCATCGCGTATGGCAAACAGCCCCAATGTTGTTCGCGTGTGCGGCCGTGATGTGGTTGGGCAGCACCCAGTTAATCGACTATTTCACCTACGAATACACACCGGGCAAATTCGCCACCAATCCGATTTTGCCAGACAGTGCTTCTATCGCGCAAGGGCAAACGGTGTTTGAGGAATACTGTGTGCAATGTCATGGGATTAATGGCGCGGGGGATGGTGTGCTGGCGCGTAGTCTAATCGTGCCACCGGCCAACTTTGCGGACGGCCACACCGAGATTCATACGGATGGCGATCTGTTTTATTGGATTGCGAATGGCAAGAACAATGGGGTGATGCCGCCCTGGGGGTCAACGCTGGCGGACGACGAAATGTGGCATTTGGTCAACTATGTGCGGCGGCTGGCGATCACGGGGGAGGCTGTGGTGCGGCCGTGATTAGGTTTGCCCCCGCCTTGCGGCAACATGTGCGTTGATTTATAGACAAAATGTAACTATTCAGGTGCCAGCGCAGGCTTGAGTACCTCGCCGGAAAATAATGATCCAAGTGCATTCCATACACTCAGCCCTTGCTTGCGGACGGTTGATGTATAGCCAGCAATTCTCAATTTAAGATGAGAGCAGCAATATCGTTAGGCATATCGTCTTCTTCAAGGGATTCGATCATGAAAAGCCAGAGAGCTTCCCAGTTGGGAAAGGAGTGGTAGCGACACAAAGCTCTTAGATCATTGAAAAA
>CALECP010000047.1 GCA_937949915.1 uncultured Anaerolineae bacterium | reverse complement strand
GTTTTGTCGCCCCTCAAACGCTTTAAAACCACTTTAGACGAGATATGCGCCAATGTTGTGTTTCTCGCCCTTACTCTATTTGAACGCCCTTATTCATCTCGTTCTTACAGTGGACTCACCAGAACAGTATAACAGTATATTGAAGCAGCATTTGCAAAACGGTCTGCTGACATCGCTGAGCAGATACGCGTGTATCCAGACCGTTGAATTGAGTTTGAAGAACTGCTTTGTTGTTAAACTGAATTAGTTAATTGAAATTAATTTGGCAAAAAGGATAGATTTATCATGCCGGCACTTCGAAGTCGCACAATCTTTATCAGCCACGCATGGCAATACAGTCAACATTATTGGAGCTTAGTTAACTGGTTCAATGTTGAATCAAATTTTCTTTGGCGAAACTGTAGCGTTCCTAGCCATAATGCACTTCCCGATAAAACGGTTGCTGGCCTAAAATTGGGCATGACCCGTCAGATTAGTCCAGCACAAGTAGTTATTGTGCTAGGTGGCATGTATGCGGCGCATAGTGGTTGGATCGAATACGAAATCAATGAGGCGATTCGTATGAATAAAATTATTATTGGTGTAACACCGTGGGGTCAGCAACGCACACCTACAGTTGTTCAAAACGCATCCATATGTCCACTTGTTGGATGGAATAGAAGCAGCATCGTGTCGGCCGTGAGGAGATATTCATGAATAAACTTGAACTACAAAGTGATTCTCTTCCAGGTCTTTATCAAGCTGCTGACCGAGCATCCATCGAGCACCAGAGCAGCTATTTTTTTTGGCTAAGAACCTACCTGCTTCTGTTAGTAGCAGCTGCATTCGTATCTTTTCAGTGGGGTGATGAAGTAATAGGTGCTGTTAGCTCCGCTGTGCTGTTTTTGTTGACCCTTGGAATATTGGTTTATCTGAATTATGGGCATCCTGCTGAAAACTGGTACCACGGCAGAGCTGTTGCAGAGTCTGTTAAAACTAGAGCATGGCGCTGGTGTATGCGAGCAGAACCATACGATAGTGAAGGCAGCCATGAAATTGTGTCAAAGGAATTTGTGAATGATTTGAGGTCAATCCTTACCCAGAATCGCAGTTTGGCGAAGGTGATTAGCGGAGGGAGTGATGTCCAAGATCCGATTTCAGAGACCATGATAAAAATTCGGGGGTTATCGTTTGAAGATCGCTTTGAAATATATAAATCCCAACGAATTGACGACCAGAGAGTGTGGTACTCAAAAAAGTCTCAATTCAATAAACGACGTTCAAGCCAATTGTTTGCCATAGCTATCGGTCTGCATTTGCTCGCAATAATATTATTAGTTGTAAGAGCAACGGATGTTACTCTAAATTTACCGATTGAGGTGGTCGCTACTGCAGCTGGCTCATGTATCACTTGGTTGCAAGCAAAGAGACATTCAGAATTGAGCGCATCGTATGGACTGGCAGCCCACGAAATAGGCTTGATCAAGGGCGAAGCATTATCTATTAAAAATGAGTCCCAACTCTCAGATTTTGTGATTAATAGTGAAGCAGCGTTTTCTAGAGAACATACACAGTGGGTAGCAAGAAAGACAGAATAAGGCGATTCTTTACCCGGTCAATAGCATGTCAAAGAAGTTATTTATAGCAATGCCATATGGTACTCGGCGTTCCCAGTTAGATTATTTAGACGCTGAAAAAGCACCAGTTGAAATTGACTTTGATTCTGTGTGGTCTGGCGTTGTTAAGCCGGCAATCCCCAAAGAGTTCGAGATGAAGCGTGCCGACGAATTTCATACACCTGGGCTGATAGATCAACGGTATATCGAGTGGCTATATGACTCTGAAATTGTGATAGCAGATTTGACGTTCGGTAATTCTAATGTCTACTATGAACTTGGCATTAGACAATCGCTTTCAAAAAAAGGAACAATTCTTATCGCTTGCTCTGGCACTAGATTGCCATTTGATGTTCGAAATCAATATGTGATTCACTATGATTATTTCAAAGCACCATCTATTGCATCATTTCAAGATGAGCTGAATCAAGCCATCATTAATGCATCCAGCGAAGAACAGGACAGTCCAGTTCACGTATTTTTGCCAGGTCTTGTTATTGATCGCTTTACAGAAGAGGAGATCGAAAAAGAAAAGACCAACGAGCTGCTTAACGCTCGCATTTCAGACCTTGAAAAAGAAATCTCTCTTCTTAAGGAACGAGCAGCCGAAAAGCGATTGTTACGAAAAATTCAAGAAGCAAATTCAGGTACTCGACTACTTTCTCTATGTACGAGTTTAAATCCCACAGAATATTCAATTGACCTATTGGAACAGTTGGCAGTGCAATTGAGGAAACATGGACAGTTTGATAAGGCAATTGAAATTCTTAACTCACTTAACGATAAGAATCCGAACGATCACGAAGTGTTGAGGGAACTTGGATTTGCTTACAGAAAAAAAGGTGAAGACTTTTATGATCTTGCTGAAGAATACTTGCAACAAGCGTTAGTGTTAAATGATCATGATGGAGAGCTTCACGGAATGCTTGGTGGGCTACTCAAACGCAAAGAAAATTACTTGGCGGCATTGAAGCATTATCAAATTGCAAATGACTTGAACCCTAATGATCTATATCCTTTAGTAAATATCGGCTTCATTTATGCTGCTCTTGATCAAAAGAATGAAGCCGATGTATGGTATCGAAAAGTTAAACAAGATTGCACGAATTTGATCGATTCGAATGCATATGACTACTGGACATTGTTGTGCCATATTGAAGCTTCGGTCGCAACAAATGATCGCGCAAATGCGATGAATAGTTTGCGTATATTGATGGGCATTTCTGTACCAATTGAAGACATTGCTTCAGAGGTCGACCAGCTTAAGATGTTCGTTAAGATCCAATTTTCAGATGTATTGGCTTCGGAGATTATTGCAACATTAGCACCCAATGACGCGCGGGACATCATTGAATGAGCCAGCACAAAAACATTAATTTGCCCAATGATAGTGGAGTGCCTAATTTCATTGGGCGACAGACTGAGCTAAATTCCCTAAACAATTATGTCAATACGCAGAGCGCGGGTATTGTTGTAATTCATGGTGTAGGTGGAATTGGAAAAACATCACTTGCTAGTGAGTTTGTGCATCAAATTAAGACCAGTTTTGATTTTGTATAAGATCGGATATCTTGACCGTAGATAAGCTTAAGGAGCTTCATTGAGAATGACTACCAAACCACAAGTCTTCATTAGCTACAGTCAGAAAGATCGGCCATATTTGGATCGAATCCGTTCGCATCTCCGCTCATTTGAACTCAATACAGACATAAAAATTTGGGACGATCAGAAGCTTACCGCAGGCGACAGATGGGAAGAAAAAATACATGGTGCAATCGAAACAGCCACAGTCGCCATTTTACTGATTTCGCCCGATTTTTTAGCATCAGCCTATATAAATAAGATAGAGTTGCCAAAATTGCTTGAGAAAGCTGAACGCAATGAACTCCGCATTTTGCCCATTATAGTTCGTCCAGCTCCATGGGTGCATACTCCGTTAGCTTATTATCAAGTTTTGCCTCGCGATGGGCAATCCCTGTCTGAACTGTCTGTAGTCGAACAGGACAAAGCTCTCCAAGAAATTAGCAACGTTCTGGCCAGTGTTGTATATCAAGCCAAAAATGATCCAAAGAAAAAACCAAATGTCGGCGAATCTGACACAGCATTATCCGATGTGACTAATGATTCATTGCATAAGATAAAACGGAACAAGGATGGCGTTTTCTTTATTTCTCATGCTAAGGAAGACGGTGACTTTGCAGAGAATCTAAAATGGCGGATGGCGTCAAAAGGTTTTGAAGGGTGGATTGATGTTGATGTCCTCGAAGCAGGGATGGATTGGCGACATGAGATCGATGATGCAATCGTGGACTCTTATGCTGTGATACTAATATTATCTCCGGACAGCAAGGTATCAGAATACGTTACGTATGAATGGGCTTTTGGGTTGGGATGCGGGCTACGAGTTTTACCTTTACTTTTGAGGGATACCCCAATTCATCCTCGGCTTGAAGCTTTTCAATATTTGGACTTCACAAATCGCCGGGCTCGTCCTTGGACGAAATTGTTTGATCTACTTGAGGAACTTGTAGACAATCTTAGCGGAGACTAAGTTTGCTCTTCTTTAAAAATGGCGCTGGTTTGAGTTTGATATTAAAGGGCGAAAGCTTGAAAATTTAAGGAAGTTCTTGAATCTAGAGAGAAAGACAGAAATGCTCCACCAAACTTTAAATGCATGTTCAAGCCGCTTAACATAGCTTCAACCTGACGCCCTATCGGGACGCAGGTTAAGCAGGCGTTACATCACGGCCGCTACCCAAACCGGCCGACAACACCACACAATTTTTTCGCCCTAACGACCAGCGCATCGGCCGACAATGCCGCGAAGCCCAGCACCAACCCACCCCGCGCCAATGGTTGCAGCGCGAACGCCGACAGAGCCGGGGCGCTGATCCCCTCCTTTTGCAATGCGGCCGACACCGCCACATCATCCACACCGACAGGCAGCCACAACACAAAATGCAGCCCCGCATCTGTCCCGCTCATCGGCCACTGATCGCCTAGCTCGTCCGCGATCACATCAACCAGCAACGCTTGCCGCACCGCATACTGTGTTCGCATTCGGCGCACATGCCGCGCCAACTGCCCATTCGCAATAAACCGCGCCAGCACCGCTTGCTCGAACAATGCTGTGCCGCGATCTGCATGGGCGCGGGCAGCGTGAAATGGCTCGACCAGCGCATCGGGTAGCACCAGATAGCCGATACGGAGCGCGGGAAACAGCACTTTGCTAAATGTGCCGACGTAGATCACACGACCCGCTTGATCCAGCCCTTGCACGGCCGGAACTGGATAGCCCGAATACCGATACTCGCTATCGTAATCATCTTCTACAATCCATGCGTCGTTGTCATCTGCCCATTGCAAAAGCTGTAAACGGCGGGTCAGGCTCATCGTTACGCCCAACGGATATTGGTGGGAAGGGGACACATACACCAGCCGCGCATCGGGGGCGAGCGCCATTCCGGCCGCCACATCCAGCCCTTCATCGTCAACAGGCACAGGGATGCGGCGGGCCAATGCGCCACTGAGTGCGGCCCGAATGCCGGGATAGCACGGATTCTCGACCCACACCGGATCGCCTCGGTTGAGCAATAGATTGGCCGTTAATGTGACCGCTTGCTGTGCGCCATTGGTGATGAGAATGTGCGCGGCCGTGCAGCGTACCCCCCGCGCCGTCGGCAAATAATCGGCAAGCGCTTCGCGGAGCGGCCGGTAGCCTTGCGCTGGATAGTAACCAAGATCAGCACTGGCAATTTCCCGCCAAGCACCATGCAGTAGCCGCTCCCACTCTTTAATAGGAAAGCCATCGACAGATGGCATAGCAGAATCGAAGGCGGCCGCACGCGGCCGTTCCCAATCATACGGGATTTTGGCTATCGCTTGCCCTCGTTCGGAAAGGACGGGCGGCCGAGCCGGTGCATCCGCGCCACGCGGCGGCAATGCAATCGTCAAATCAGCCTCCACTTGCAACGTGTCTTCTGGCAGCGTACTCGTCACCCGCGTCCCCGATCCCACCTTGCTCTCGATATAGCCCTCCGTCAACAATTGGGTATAGGCGATGCTGACCGTATTGCGCGAAATCGACAACTGTTGGGCAAAAGCGCGGGTCGATGGCAGCCGCATTCCCGGCTTGAGTGTGCCGGTCAAAATCTCGCGGCGCAATCCTTCGTAAAGCTGGCGATAGAGGGGCAAGCTCGCTAATGGATCGACACTGATATGATTGAGCGTAATATAGTCGGCAATTTTTGGCATAATGGCTCTATTCATTTTGCTGATAATGGCTCTTTTCATCAAGCCATTTAGCAAGTATAGTATCCATTATAGCTACAAAGCGGTATTATTATTTAGATATATCGCCCAAATATGTAACAAATTGACGGGTATATGGGCATTTGTCACAAAAATTGTTTCGCCATTTGCATCAGCGTACATAGCAGAAAAACAGCATTCTGTCTCTGCACATCAATCGCATCAACAAAAATGGTATACAATCACTGTGCCTTACAAAAATCGGTTGATCGCTTCGTTTGATCGTTCTCTTCCTATTTAATGGGAGACACAAGACGCAAACAAGCACAACCAACATATTCTTTAGGAGAAGACCAATGCGAAGAAATTTTCTGCTTCTACTGCTTATTTTAGGATTGTTCACGCTCGCCGCGTGTGGCAATTCTGACCCAGACCCGACAGAACCAGCTCCTACCAGCGCCAGTGATAGCGGTTCAACAACCGATGATCCTGACCCCACGGCCGCCCCTGAAACCACCGACAGCGATCTCGACGAGATCACCATCGCGTACTTTCTCGAATGGCCAACCCCTAACCAAGTCGCCCAATTAGAAGAAACATACGACGACGAACTCGGTGTCAAAGTCAACTGGGTATCGTTTGATACCGGTGTGGCGATGTCGGCCGCGATGGCTTCTGGCGACGTAGACATTGCATACTCGCAAGGGCTTGTGCCGTTTGCAAACGCCGTCACATCTGGCTTGCCGATTCAGGCGGTCGGAATCGCGGTTTCTTATGCAGAGAATGACAACTGTGTAGCGCGTACTGATTTGGGCATCACGGCCGACAATGCGGCCGAACTCGAAGGGCAGCAAGTGGCTGTACCAATCGGCACAGTAGCCCATTACAAAATGCTGAAAGAGATGCAATATCTCGGCGTAGACACCGACAACCTCGAATTGGTTGATCTCAGTCCGGCCGACGGCGCGGCCGCCCTCCAACGGGGCGACGTGGCGATGGCTTGTGGCTGGGGTGGCGCACTGGCGCGAATGAAAGAGGCTGGCAACATTTTGATGACCGGCGCAGAGATGGAAGAAAAGATCGGTTTGATCGTCTTCGATGTGGTGTCTGTGACAGATGATTTTGCTGAAAATCATGGCGACATGGTGACGAAATTCCTCCAAGTGACAGAAGATGCGAACGCCGCATTCGCGGCCGACCAGGGCAAGCTGGACGTAATCGCCCAAGCGGCCGGTATGGACGAAGATGCGACGATGGCAAGTCTTGCCACGTTCAGCTTCCCCAATGCAGAAGCGCAATTAGGCGACGCATGGATGGGCGGCACAGTGCAAACGTTTGTCAAAGAAGTGGCTGATTTCTTCGTCGAGCAAGGCGAATTGGATGAAGCGCTGGATGATTACAGCAGCTTGATCAACACCAGCTTCCTCGAAGGTGTCGAATCGAAAGAGACGTGGATGGCAACGATGGGCGGCAGCAGCATGGCTGACGACATGGGCAGCGACACCGAATATATGGAACGCCCCGACGAAATTACGGTCGCCTACTTCCTCGAATGGCCGACTCCGAACCAAGTCGCACAACTTGAAAAAACGTATGACGACGTGATGGGCGTAGACGTGAACTGGGTGTCGTTTGATACCGGTGTTGCGATGTCGGCCGCGATGGCTTCTGGCGACGTTGATATTGCATACTCGCAGGGGCTTGTGCCATTTGCAAACGCAGTCACGGCCGGAATCCCCCTGCAAGCGGTCGGTATCGCCGTCTCGTATGCGGAAAATGATAACTGTGTAGCGCGGACTGATTTAGGCATTACGGCCGATAACGCAACCGACCTGCACGGTGAACAAGTGGCTGTCCCCATTGGCACAGTGGCCCACTACAAAATGCTCAAAGAGATGGAATATCTCGGTGTAGACCTTAGCCAACTCGAATTGGTTGACCTAAGCCCTGCTGACGGCGCGGCCGCCCTCCAACGTGGCGACGTAGCGATGGCTTGTGGCTGGGGTGGCGCATTGGCGCGAATGAAAGAGGCTGGCAACATTTTGATGACCGGCGCAGAGATGGAAGAAGAGATCGGCTTGATCGTCTTTGACGTGGTTTCTGTGACAGACGACTTCGCCAAAAATCATGGCGACATCGTGACAGAATTTTTGCAAGTGACAGAAGACGCAAACGCGGCATTTGCGGCCGACCAAGGCAAGCTGGACGTAATCGCCCAAGCGGCCGGTATGGACGAAGATGCAACGATGTCGAGTCTTTCGACGTTCAGTTTCCCCAGTGCCGAAGCGCAATTGAGCGACGCATGGATGGGCGGCACAGTCCAGAGCTTTGTGCAGGAAGTGGCTGATTTCTTCGTGGAGCAAGGCGAACTAGACGCAGCTCTCGATGATTATGCTGGCTTCATCAACACCAGCTTCCTTGAGAATGTCGAATCAAAGGACACATGGATGGCGACGATGGGCGCGAGTAGCATGGGTGAAGAGATGATGGATGCGTCAGAAGCTGACGAGCCAGAGTACATGGATCGCCCCGACGAAATCACCGTTGCCTACTTCCTTGAGTGGCCAACACCAAATCAGGTGGCGCAACTCGAAAAAACGTATGATGACGTGATGGGCGTAGACGTGAACTGGGTGTCGTTTGATACCGGTGTGGCGATGTCGGCCGCGATGGCTTCTGGCGACGTGGACATTGCGTATTCACAAGGGCTTGTGCCATTTGCGAACGCAGTCACGGCCGGAATCCCATTGCAAGCGGTCGGTGTCGCCGTCTCGTATGCTGAAAATGATAACTGTGTGGCTCGCACTGATTTGGGCATTACGGCCGATAACGCGACCGACCTGCACGGCCAACAAGTGGCTGTGCCAATCGGTACAGTGGCCCATTACAAAATGCTCAAAGAGATGGAATATCTCGGCGTAGACCTTAGCCAACTGGAGCTGGTTGACCTTGCTCCGGCCGATGGCGCGGCCGCGCTAATACGTGGCGATGTCGCTATGGCTTGTGGCTGGGGTGGCGCACTGGCGCGGATGAAAGAAGCTGGCAACATTTTGATGACCGGTGCAGAGATGGAAGAGCAAATCGGCTTGATCGTCTTTGACGTGGTTTCTGTGACAGACGACTTCGCCAAAAATCATGGCGACATCGTGACTGAATTTTTGCAAGTGACTGAAGACGCGAACGCAGCATTTGCGGCCGACCAGGGCAAGCTGGACGTAATCGCCCAAGCGGCCGGTATGGACGAAGATGCGACGATGTCGAGCCTCTCCACATTCAGCTTCCCGAACGCCGAAGCACAGCTTTCTGATGCATGGATGGGCGGCACAGTCCAGAACTTTGTGCAGGAAGTGGCTGACTTCTTCGTAGCGCAAGGCGAACTTGACGAAGCACTCGACGATTATGCGGGCTTCATCAACACCAGCTTCCTTGAGAATGTCGAATCGAAGGACACATGGATGGCGACGATGGGCGGCAGCAGCATGGGCGATGACATGAGCGGCGAAATGGCCGCGATGCCGGAAGATATGGAAGATCGGCCGGACGAACTCACCGTTGCCTACTTCCTTGAGTGGCCAACACCCAATCAAGTGGCGCAACTGGAAGAAACGTATGACGATGCGCTCGGCATGACTGTCAACTGGGTGTCGTTTGACACCGGCGTGGCGATGTCGGCCGCGATGGCTTCGGGCGATGTCGATATTGCGTACTCGCAGGGGCTTGTGCCATTCGCAAACGCCGTGACGGCCGGATTGCCATTACAAATGGTCGGTATCGCCGTCTCGTATGCGGAAAATGACAATTGTGTGGTGGCGACCGATCTCGGCATCACGGCCGACAATGCCACCGACCTGCACGGGATGCAAGTGTCTGTGCCAATCGGGACAGTGGCTCACTACAAGATGCTGAAAGAGATGGAATATCTCGGTGTCGATGTGACTGAACTCGAAGTGGTTGACCTTGCGCCTGCTGACGGTGCGGCCGCCCTCCAACGGGGCGACGTGGCGATGGCTTGTGGCTGGGGTGGCGCACTCAGCCGCATGAAAGAAGTGGGCAACATCTTGATGACGGGTGCAGAAATGGAAGAGAAAATCGGGCTGAAAGTGTTCGATGTCGTTTCTGTAACTGACGATTTTGCGATGAAGCACCCAAGCGTGATCCGCGACTTTATGCAGGTCACGGAAGAGGCGAATGCGGCGTATGCGGCCGATCCAACAGCCAAATTGGATGTGATTGCCCAAGCGGCCGGAATGGATGAAGAAGGTTCGGCCGATATTCTCGCCACCTTTAGCTTCCCCGACCGTGACACACAGCTTTCTGATGCGTGGATGGGCGGCACTGTCCAAAACTTCGTGCAAGAAGTGGCTGAGTTCTTCGTTGAGCAAGGCGAATTGGAAGAGTCGCTCGACGATTACGGTCAATTCATCAACACAGTCTTCCTCGAAAACGTGGAAAATTAAACAACCACACCCCGTAGGGACATGGCTAGCCATGTCCCT
>CALECP010000046.1 GCA_937949915.1 uncultured Anaerolineae bacterium | reverse complement strand
TAACAACTTATAAGTTGTTAACAATCCACGTTGTTCATTTGTCTCATGTCTCAATCCCTTTTTCTATTTGAGATGTCTCCAAAATATGGTTGGTATTTTGACAATGTTTTTCGGTTCTTTGGGGATTCATGTGTTGACAGTCCCCCCGAAAGGGGAGAGGTCTGATCCCCCTCCCTTCGGGAGGGGTTAGGGGAGGGAAACCACGCGAAATCCAAAAAAGCCTCTATTGTTTCATTACGTTCTTCGTATGTTATTTCATTTTCGATCAACAAGCACAATTTGTCTCTCAAACCCACTCGTCACTCGTCACTCGTTATTCGTCACTCGATAACAGTTAGCTCAAATTATCTGCCCATTGGTGCAGGCGTAGCAAACGGGCTTCTTCTGTGTGATCGTCTGGGGGAATTATAGCCTGGTGGTGGCGGATGAGAGCGCAGACAGGCGCGGCCGTTCCGGCCGCTTCTGCCATCTGTGCGCTCCACGCGGGATGGTGTTGTTTGACAACGAACGGTTTGCGCCAGCCGACAGCATGAGCGGGTGTCCAATTTTGTCCCGCGCCTCCCCATTTTTGCGAACGGCGCGGCGCAACGGCCGACCCCAGCACAACAAGGCAGCGATCCAGCACCGTTAGATTGACGGCCGTTTTGCCGATGTCATGGAGTAGGGCTGATTTGAGTAGGTCAGATTGGGTGTGTCCCGCTTCACGCAGCAGGGCGACGACACGCAGGCTATGCTGTTGGTCATTGAATGAAAAACGGCCGAACAGTTCGCGCTCGGCCGCGTTTAATAATTGGTCGATGATCGCTTGTTCGGTGGGGGAAAGCGGCCGTGCCGTCACCGCCCACCAAAGCTGCTTCACACGATAAAATCGACTACCAGCCACCGATCAATTGCAGCAAAAATTGAATCGTCGGGCGAATCATCTTCCCAAACACGTCAATGCCGACAGTGGGCAGCACAAACAGCACCAGCATCAGCGCAACCATGCCATACTGACGCAGTGGCGCGATTTGATCGGCCAAATTACGTGGCAAAATACCCATCAAAATCGTAAAGCCATCGAGCGGCGGGATCGGCACCAGATTAAAGATAGCGAGGAACACATTGAGATACAGTCCCCAATACATCAATTGCGAAATCACATCGCCGATAAAGCCATCGGGATAGGGCAAAAAGCCCCCCAACAACAGGCGCGAAAGCAGCCCAAAAACGGCCGCCATGAGCAAGTTAGCAATCGGGCCCGCCACCGCGACCAATGCTTCTGAGCGGCGACGGTCGCCCCGCAAAAGGCTGGGCGTGATCGGCGTATACGCGCCACCAAACCCAACCAGTGCCAGCATGACTAGCCCTACGAGACTGAGGTGTGGCAGCGGGTTGAGGGTGATCCGGCCGTGCTTGCGAGGGGTCGGGTCGCCTAGTTTGTCTGCCACATAAGCATGGGCAAATTCATGGTAGGCAAAGGCAAAGATGATAACGACAAAAAAGATCACTATCGTCAGGGGATCGCGCAAATTAAAAAGTAGCATGACAACCAGTGTAAACGGTGATTATTAATTCCAAGTCAATGTTTGGTTAATAAAGAGTTCAGTACGAGCATTCTCACTAATCAATTTGTGATACTTTCTTTGCTTTGGGCAATTTAGGGGTAAGATGAGAACAAAAGTGATGCCCCTTGACGTAAACAGCACAAACCCTCCCATCAATTGGGAGACCGTCTTCGACGTAGAGTTCGATAATATCTACAACTACCTTAATTATCGACTCGGTGATACGGCCGTGGCACAAGATGTGACGGCCGAAACGTTTGAGATCGCATGGAAACAGCGCGGCCGTTATGATGCCGCCAAAGGCACAGCCCAAGCGTGGCTTTTTGGTATTGCACGCAAACGAGCGAGTATATATTTTAAGCGATACGCACGCCGACGAGAGGTGCTTATCACAAACACGATCAGTGCGCCTATCGATTCGATGGGCGACCAATTTGATAACAAGCTATTCAAAACAGCGCTCCGCAGCGCTATCGCTACCTTATCGGAACGTGATCAAGAAATTGTGTCACTCAAATATGGTGCGGGCTTAACTAATCGGCAAATCGCCAAGCAACTTGGACTATCAGAATCGAATATCGGTACGATTATTCATCGAGCAGTAACCTATTTGCGCCAACGTGTTGGAGGTGCAGCATGAAACCCCCTATGAATCAACAAACAAATAACAATTTAGATGATCAATTTATGACGGTGCTACAAGAAGAGTTCCCGATAAATAAAAAGGCAGCGCTGAAAGCGAAGCTGAGTCAGATCCCACCAGAGAAACGCTGGTGGGAAGTGCTGGGTTTCGGTAGGGGTGGCACGATGATGCCACGTCTCGCAGGGGTAATGGCGTTGGGGGTAGTGGGTTGTGTGGGGGTGTGGCTGATCAATTCGGCCGCGCCCCCCGACGCGACGGAAACAATGATAATGATAGATTCGGCCGAATCACAAGAAGAGCCTGTACCGACAAAAGAGGTGATCCCGCCTCCTAACTTAGATGAACGTGAGATACCGGCCGTTGTAGAAGTGCTGGGAACAACCTACCGATGGGATGCTGACAGTGATTTTGATATACCTACTGGGCTTCCCGCCTACGCATTGACGCTTCCTGAGATGGATACGGCCGATTTGCGTGCGCTGGCGGAGACGATGAATGTAACTGACCCGCAATACACTGCTTGGCAGAATACCTCTCATGGTCAAACGAGATCATTTGAAATTATTTCAGGGCGCAGTGGACAGGAGTTAACATTAGTGGATGATTTTGTTTACTTCACTGACCATACAGTTAAACAAAATTTGCAACTCAATGTACCCGCTTCTGAACTGTATGCGCCTATGGCAGATACAAAGGGATTTGAACACGTGAAACAATTTATTGATGCCAATGTGTTACTTGGTGATGCTTCACAGTATACATTTGTTTCCGACAACTCATTCAACGGCAAAACAGATATTCGTAGCGTGTTAGATTTTTCTTCCAACAATCAAGTGTGGTTTTCACCTCAATTGATTGTCCCAGATTATGAAACCCCTATTCCTATATATGATTCTAACTTGTTTTCGTTGTTTCAGGCTTCGCTTGGGTCAGATGGACGTGTGATCCACAGTGCATGGCGGCCGTTCACATTGCGCGAAACAGACGACGCACTATCACTTATGCCACCGTTAGACGCACTTGATGCGCCGAGTCGTCATCATAGTTCCTTTACAATGCCTGATATAGAATCATATAAAAATGCGATAACGCCCTTGCATTTAGCTCAAGATGGGGACATTGTTTCGGTTCGCGGCTTTACGGAAGATATTCGCTATGATGGGGAAAACAAGGCAAGCATTGCAATTCGATCTGACTATTCGCTCAAGATAACAGATAACATCAAGGAGGATATGAGAGAGAATCTAAATGGGCAATCCAACGTAATAATGACGGGCCGCATCGCCATTGATCCCGACCGTACACAGTATGAGATCGATGTTCAATCGTGGAAGATTGACTCATCTCGCTGCACGTCTCCACCAAGTAATAGAGACTTTAATAGCCCGGTAGTAATCACATCCCCTTTGCCTGATCGTGAGGAAGTAACTATCGCATCATGGCCGAAGGAAGTAACTCGCGTATCATGGTCGAATGAAGTGACTCGCGGCGGCATCAACGTTTGTGCAGATGATTGGCAAAGTGAGCCAGTTATCTGGCACTCCATAGATGTCACCAGAAACATAGATGACATATTGTTTGGTATGGACACTCCCGATTACGAACGCACAATATCAAATGTATCACTGGTGTTGGCTTTGTCTGAACGTGCGGATGATAGCCAAGAACATACACTTACCCCCTATTGGCAACTAACAGGACACAATCCGATTGGTGAACCATTTACTTTGTACGTTCGTGCCGATGCTTAACATATTGCACAAATGTTTTTTCCTTCCAAATTTCAGACCTGAGAAGCATCGGAAATATCCGATGCTTCTTTGGTTTAGCTGACAGGCTGCATCAAACAACGCGCAGGAGCAACCCTTTCAAGTAAGCAGATTCGGGGAAGGTGAGGCTGACGGGGTGATCGGCCGCTTGGTGCAGCCATTTGATGATTTGTGTATCCCGTTTCGCATCGACCGATGCACCGAATACGATCTTCTGGAACAATTCGGCCGACACCAGCCCTGAACAAGAAAATGTTGCCAGTACCCCATTCGGCCGCAACAAGCGCATCGCCAGCCAATTCAAATCTTTGTATCCTCGCGCCGCCCGTTTGATATGTTTCTGACTGTTCACAAATTTGGGTGGATCAAGCACGATCATATCAAATTGACGGCCGGTATCCCGATAATGGCGCAACAGTTCAAACGCATCGGCCGCCATATATTCGACATGCTCTCCGTTCAACCCGTTACGCTCAAAATTTTGTTCGGCCGCCTCTAGTATCGGGACAGAACTATCGAGATTAACAATAGATTTTGCCCCCGCACGGGCTGCATACAGACCAAAGCCGCCTGTGTAGCTGCACACATTGAGAACGTCCCGGCCGGACATGAACGGCTCAAGCAAGGCGCGATTTTCCCGTTGATCAAGATAGAGACCCGTCTTGTGTCCATCGACCAGATCAACGGCGAATTGCAACCCATTTTCATGCACCATCATGGGGGCTGGCGGCGCATCACCACGCAACACACCGACAACGGACTGCAACCCTTCTTTCCGGCGCACCGTCGCGTCACTGCGCTCGATAATCGCTTGCGGCCGCACAACGGTCATCAGCACATCGGCGATCATCTCCTTGCGAACATCGACCCCCATCGTCAAACATTGCAGCACCAAATAGTCGCCATACGCATCGACGATCAGACCGGGCAAGCCATCCGCCTCCGCATTGATGAGGCGGTAAGCGGTGTTATTTTCGTCTGGCAAATGGAGCAAGGCACGTCGCTGCACGGCCGCGCTGATTTTGTTGTGCCAGAACGCTTCATCGACGGCCGTATCCCCCCACGCCAGCACCCGCACCTGAATTTGTGACCGCTCATTGTAGTAACCGGTCGCCAAGAAAGTGTCATCGGCCGCATGTACGCGTACCCAATCACCGGGCTGCGGATCACCCTCCACTCGCGCAATCGCTCCGCTAAATATCCAGGGATGCTTCTGCCTCAAAGGCTTGTCTCGTCTCGGTCTCAGGGTAATTTTTGCATTCATATAGATCGCTCAATCATTTGTGATCACACCTTTCCCTCCCCTAGCCCCCCCATCGGGGGGGATTAAGGGAGGGGGGAAGATTCTACGACGTGCGGCGACGGACTTCATCCATCACGTTGTCCATCATGTTTTGAATCGCGCCGCCATCATTATTGTTGTTGCCAGCCGTGACGGCCGCACGGTTATTTGCTGCTTCTTGCGTCCGCGCCCGTTGCTTCGACTGCTTGAGTGCTTCTGGCAAAAATTGCGCCAGCACCAGCGTATTGAGTGCTGAACTGCCGCCACTGTTGTCGCCAGCCGTGCTGACGACGAGCGGCCGAGGAGCGTGTTGTATCAGCGTTTGCGCCACATCAAGCCGTTGTGTCTCTAGCTCGTAATGCAAGATCGCTTCGTTGTCACGATATGATTCACCGAGACGTTGCAGAGCGAGCGCTTCGTTTTCGGCCGCTTTCAGACGAGCCTTTCCGGCCGCTTCAATGTCCAGTCGAATTTTGAGTGCTTCCGTCTCTTTCTCCTGCAACATCACCGCCACATCTTGCCGCGCCTTGTTGATCGCTTCATTGACCGTAATCCGTTTGGCATCACGCTCTTTTTTCGCTTGCTCGATCTCCAGTTCCAGCGCGTCCTTGCGCCGTTTCCGCATCAAGTCCCACTCTTTTTCATACGAAACTTGCTCTTTCGCAATTTTTTCCTGCGTCGCCAAATTATCCCGATACTGGTCGGTCAACTGCACGTCTGGGATGTTTGCGCCAGTAATCCGCACGCCATAACGCTCCATCATATTGTTGAGAATGCGCTGCATATCGCTGACATCGCCACCGCGCAAACTGTACGCTTGCGACGTTTCGATACGGCGGCTACGCTGGCGAATCGCATCTTGCACCGCGCTACTCAGCACGATGTCAAAGTTGCTTGCGCCGATCTTCCGCACAAACACAACGGGGTCGATAATGCGAAATTTGAGGAAGAATTCAATCGACTTGAGCGGCACATCTTCTTTGGTTGGACTGCTCAAAACGGGCGCGGTATAAGGGATTTCAGTCGCTGTATCGACAATGTATTCCACTTTGCGCCAGGGTTGCCAGATGATTTGTCGGCCGGGTGAAAGCGTCTGTACGATCTCGCCCCAGCTAGACATTACGCCGATCGTCCCTTCTTCGATCTCGACCAACATACTTCGCCACAGACTAACACCCAAAAGCAACAGCGCAAACAACGCCCCACCAAACGCCACCAATTGCAAAATGCTACCGATCACATCGCCGTCACCAATCACACCGACATCACCGATTTGCAGACCGAGAAAGACGAGATAGACAGCCAATGCCAGCCAGAACAACGGCCGGAAACTACGCTTGTCTTTTGGAATGACCACCGGCACCAAATCGCCATTATCACCTGAGCGCAGATATTGTCGTACCTGACTCCAACTGGCAACCACTTCTTTGACTTTAGAAAATTGACGGGCCATTATGCTGCCTCCTCTATGATGATATTGTTGCGTCTATCGTCGCTTATCCGCTCATCGATCAACACCTGTCGCGCTTCGACACGCGCATTGATGGCGGCCGATTGTTTCCGCATTTTAGCGATGCTCTCTGGGCTGAAAATCGGGGTATCGTTCCGGCCGAGCATCCGCCGGGCTAGTTCGACATAATCAAGCTGCTTCTCTTCGTCGCCCATCAAGATCAGTTGGGGCAGCTTATCGGCCGATTGTCGCATCCGTTCCAACACCGCTTGCTGGAAGCGATAAGCCAAAATCTCCGGGTATTCGGCACTTCGCATCGCCCGAATATCGAGAGCTTGCGCCTCAAAAAGAGCAACATTTGCTTTCGCCGCACTCTCTGCTTCGATCATCAATTGGGCTGCATACGCGGTCGCCTTGTTGATTTCTTTCTCTTCGGCCGTCACAATTTGCGCTTCATACTCCGCAACATCAGCATCAATACCTGACAGCGTTTCACGCAAGCCAGCCAACTCCCGATCCAAGTCTCCCTCGTCCAGCTTTTTCCGCAGGTCGAGTTCATATTGGTAGGTGTACGCTTGTTTTGCGACGCGAATCATTTCTGGCGAGGCCAAGTCCATACGGTACTCTTGGGATGATGGCTCGGCATGAGTGATGTTGGCGTTCACAAATTCGACGGCCGGCATAAATTGATCGTTCAAGCTGGTCAACAATTCGTTTGTGCTTTCGCCTACCAAGTCATAAATTTCTTCGGCGCGTTGCGAATAGATCAGTGCGCGGGTTTGCTCACTAATCGCGTTCTGTAGCTTTTCTGAAAAGCCATTGACACCACCGAGGCTAAAGATAAATTCACGCGGTTCGTTGATCCGAAATTGCAAAAATAGATCGACGGACGCATTGACTTGATCGAGTGTGGGGGCTTCCCGAATCGGCGCGTTATACGGGTACTCTTTGACGACGTTGACGATGTAGCCAACGCGGTTCCAGGGGTTGAGAATGTAATGTCGGCCGGAATCGACCACCTTCAGCACCTTCCCAAATCGCGTGATCAACGCTTGGCAACCATCAGGAACCATCACATACGAATTTTTCCATAGCTGAAAGGCGATGAACGCCAAAATGATCACCCAAAAATGCAGGCCAAACACAGCAGTGGCTAATCCGGGCGCAAAGTCGCCGACGATGGAGCTGTACACAAAGCTAAAAATAATCAGCGCAATCGCCACGATGATGCCGAGCCAACTACGGTGGTTTTTAGCGATGACGACGGGCGAGATGACGTTGACATTGGTACGGCCGCGCCCTTCCTCTGTCTGTCCCGTCGATGCCAAACTACGGTTCAGCACCTGGGCAGCATCACCTAATTCGGACATTGTTTGTGAAATGCGGGTCGTTGCCTGACTTTCTTCGTCACGCCGCGAAATAAAATCGTCCGCATTCATCATAAATTGTTGAAATTCATCCGATTGCACCAACTGTGTCGCCTGCCTGAGTGTTTTTCTTACTCTGGACATAGGGAGACCTCCTCAAAATTATTGTTTGTTTCTAACAAACTGTACGCTATTCGTTTCGATAAGTTGCAACGGCCGTTCATTCACCGTCAAACATAAGAGGATGCTACTCGATCAAACCACGTTTGACGACCCAACCATAGACACAGATAAGCCACTGGCTTACAATGGCATCGTACAAGTCGTCTGTTTTTTCCATAAGCGAGACAATTTTACTTTTTCTGATCATCGCATTTGACAAGCAGCGAACGCAATCAATTAGCCAGCCTCAGCAAGCTAATTATCAAGGAGTACAGTAACGATGAGTGAAGTTTTTGAAAGTATCGAGCGCGGCATGTTGGAAGCCCTCGCCTTTGCAAAAGGCAATGATGTCGGTGCAATCGTGCATCAATTCGAGGCGATTGATATTAAAAAAATACGAAAAGATGTTGGCATGACACAGGTTGACTTTGCCCAAGCGTTTGGCATCAGCGTCGGCACATTGCGCCACTGGGAACGCGGCGACCGCAAATCCACAGGGCCCGCGCTGGTTTTGCTCAATGTCGTCGCCAAAGAACCAGAAGCAGTACTTCGCGCATTGTCGCTAGCTGCATAAACTACCTCAAGAATATGCTCAAACAATTGGTAACAGCGATAATCCTTCTCGTTCGCTACATACATGAAGGCTGCCATTACTTTGCTGTAGTTTTCCCGCCAAGCTATATGCGACTGAGACAATAAAGTATCATCTAAAAAGTGTAGCGTTTGATTGGGGAGCGGCCGCCTATATTGTGTAGCGATTTCGAGCGTCGCACATTGCCGGATCAAGCAATCCCAGTCACACGAATTGTTTGCGAAAATGCGAAATGCTCACCCGGTGCGAGTGTGACGACATCATCGCCATGCTTGGCCGCTTCTACACAGATGAATTGCGACCACGCATCTGCGCTCAGGTCTGCTTTTTTGGCTGTCACGCCCGGATTCCACACAACGGTGGTGTCGCTGTTTCGTTTGTTGATGTGGATTTGGCGTTGCAGTGTTGGATCATAGATGATGGTCGGCTCGGCCGAAAAATAAACGCGATCCACCTCTTCCTCAAACTGCACCGGATACTTTTGGATGTGCAGCCCACCGATCACCTTGTCATCATACTCTGCCCCTTCCAGTCCATCGACCGAAACGACAGGCGTACTGCCCACTGCGAAATAGGTATGCAGTGCGCCGCCCATCGTAAAAGGTTTATCGTCGATGTTAAAGGCGGTCAGCGTGGCGGTTAATGTACGGCCGATCACGTACACCACATCGAGCCGAAAACGGTGCGCCCAAATCGGCCGTGTCTCTTCATCATCTGTCAGCGACATCTGAATCACGATTTCACCCCCCGCCAAATTCGACACCTGCACCACACGCCACAAACGATTCCGCGCCACCCCATGCGACGGCTTGCTGCTATCGGTGGGATGTGCGCCAAACCACGGAAAAATAATTGGCACCCCACCCCGGATCGCCTTCCCCGGTTCGAGTGTCGCCAATTCGCTGATCCATAATACAGGTGCTTGATCGGACGGCCGCCACGTCAACAACTGCCCACCATAAAGCGAAACAGTCGCCGTAAAATCGCGGTGGCCGATATGGGCAATCGGAAAACCTTCTGCGCCGTCCAGCCACTCGATCTGTCCATACAATCCAAATTGTTCATTTAAGTGCGAGACATCCATGCTATCCATTGTACGTTGATCGATGCAAATGGTGTAACCGAATCCCAGACGCAAAACATCGTTTTTTAGCGTTTCAGTAAATCAGTACGTCAGTTTGGCTTTTAGCCCATAAATGTCACCTTTTCATGCCTATTTGTGGCGGTAATATGAGTAAAACGACAGGATAAGCTGTTTGCGGCCGACTGATTTACTGACAAACTGAATAGCTGAAAAACCCTGCTCCCTAAATATGGCTGGCTGTTTTTCCCATTCGTCACTGCTACAATTGCCACATGGAACAAACATTAACTGTGATCGGCGGCGGATTGGCAGGAACAGAAGCGGCTTGGCAAGCGGCCGAGCTGGGCGTACCTGTTCGTCTGTACGAGATGCGCCCTGTCAAGCAAACCCCCGCCCACGCCACCCAGCATTTGGCAGAACTGGTATGCAGCAATTCGCTCGGTTCTGTCACCATCAACAAAGCCCCCGGCATGTTGAAAGCAGAGATGCGCGGCTTGGGGTCGCTCATTTTGCGCTGCGCCGAAAAAGCGGCCGTCCCGGCCGGGTCATCGCTCGCCGTTGATCGCGATATTTTTGCAACGGCCGTCACAGATGCCATCGAAAATCACCCCAACATCACACTACTACGCGAAGAAGCGACCGTCATCCCCGACACCCCATGCGTCATCGCCACCGGCCCACTCACCTCCAGCGCACTCGCCCAAGAGATCACCGCATTGACAGACCGCAAGCACCTCTATTTTTATGATGCACTCTGTCCCATCGTCGAAGCAAACAGCATCGACATGAGCCTCGCGTTCCGGCAATCGCGCCATGACGAAGGAGAGTTGCTGGAAGGCGACTATATCAATTGCCCGATGACGAAAGAGGAGTATGAACAATTTTATGCCGCTTTAATCGCGGCCGACACGGCCGAATTGCGCGACTTTGAGACAGAAGATGCCCACTTTTTTGAGGGCTGTATGCCCGTCGAAGTGCTGGCGGCACGGGGGGAAGACGCGCTCCGTTTTGGGCCGATGCGCCCCGTTGGGCTAACCGACCCGCGCACCGATAGACGGCCGTATGCGGTCGTCCAATTGCGCCAAGACAACATCGCCGGGTCGCTGTTTAATCTCGTCGGTTTCCAGACCAATATGCGCTGGGGGGTGCAAAAAAAGGTGCTGCAAATGATACCGGGCTTGGGCAACGCTGAATTTGTCCGCATGGGAACAATGCACCGCAACACATATATCAATTCGCCCCAATTACTGCATTCGACACTGCAAACACGCTTTCGATCTGACCTCTTTTTCGCGGGGCAAATCGTGGGTGTCGAAGGGTACACGGGCAACGCTGGCACGGGTATGCTGGCCGGGATCAATGCGGCACGGCTCATGTTGGGGCAGCACCCGGTCATGTTACCAACCAAGACAATGTTGGGTGCGCTGTGCCATTACGTCACCCACGCCGAGGCGAAAACCTTCCAACCGATGAAGTCGAATTTCGGGCTATTTTCGCCACCACCGGGCAAGATGGGGAAGAAAGATCGGTACACATGGTATGCAGAGAAAGGGTTGACAGCCCTGCGACGGTGGGCGCGGGATCATGAGGTCGCATTTGATCGCACGGCGGCCGAAACGGTCAATAATTTACCTACCAAAAAGCGCATTCCCGCCACATGAAAGTCATCGACAGCAACTACCGTGAAAAGCAAACAGCTTGGCGGCGCACGGTCGGCCGTTACGCCACCCCGGCCGCATTCATTTTGGTCGCTGTCAGTGTAATCGCATGGGCTATCACATTCGTTTTGTGGCAACAAGATAGCCTCGCCCAGATGCCGATTGTCGCCCTGATCGCCATCGTGTGTGGGGTGCTGGGTGTCATTGTACCAACGGTGGGCAGCGACCTGAGAGCAGAGGCAGACCAACAAGTACAAGCCGCCTATGGAGATCAGCAATTAGTCACGATGTTGGGCGCACAGTTGGCCGATGAGTGGACGCTGTTGCAGCATGTGCAGTTGCCAGAACGGGTGATCGATGCTGTGTTGGTGGGGCCAACGGGCGTGTACGCGGTGGCGATGGTTTTTTGGAATCGGCCGCACCATAACGAAGGGCGACGGTGGTTGCTACGCGAAGATGATCAATGGATACCACTTGCCGATAGCCCGACTGATGATGCACAAGAAGCGGCCGCAGCCCTGCAAAAATATGTAGCGGCCGCCGTCGCACCTCGCGTGGCGTGGGTCAGCCATGCGCTCCTGCTGCCAGAAGAACCGGCCGTGCCTGTGTGGTTGCTCAATCAGCCAGAGCCGATGGTGGAAGATATTCAGTCGGGTGCGACAATCGCCGAATTAGACCTGCTCGTGACCCGCCTCATGGTGCTGCACAAAACCGGGAATGTCGATACGGCCGACCAGCCACGCGGCCGTCAGCAAACAGACCCCGGCTACGATAAAAATCAGCCCGTAGGCGACGGCCGGGGACGCAAACAGCAAAAAGAGATCGCGCAATAACCCGCCTGCAAACGTCCCCATTCCCTTAGAAAGCAAAATACAAGCTGTCCATAAACCGAGATACGCCCCCGCGTTGCGACTGGGCGACATCGCCGCCATTAAACTAAGCCCGCCAAACGTATACGCGCCAAACCCTGCACCGAAAAAGACAAGCGTGAGCGTCACCATGCGTTCGATTTGGAACGCGCTGGCGACACCAAGCCCGAACATGCCAACCGCCATAAAGCTCAGGCCGAAGGCGGTGACCGGTTGTTGATTTTCTGGTCTTTGGCGGCGATAGAGCCAGAAGTAAGTGAGTAAAACGATGACGGTCGCCGTTCCCCAGTAGCCGGTGAAGCGGGTTGTGACCCCTGCATCGAGCGCAAAGACATCGCCGCCAAATGGCTCTAAAATGTTGTCTTGCATCCAAGCGGCAAAGGTGGCGAGGGCGAGAAACCAGAAGAAGGCGCGGGGACGGCCGTCTTGCCATATCCGGCCGATGGTGTGGCGAAAGGCGGCCGGATCGGCCGTTCGTCTACTAGAAATAAGGGTGTGATTTTCCACACGCACGACGGCAAACCACCAGAAAAACGCGCCCACCCCGGCCGTAAACCATACCATTTGCCACAAGATAGCGGGGTCATATTGTTCCATCCAACGGCCGAAACCGATAGCAACAATAGGGAAAAGCGCGATTAGCACCGTTTCGGCCGCGCCGATGGCAAGCCCCCGTTTGGCAGGGGGCGCACTGTCTCGTACCAGAGCGAGATAGACGCTGCCAGAAGCCAATTTGCCCACCCCAAACAGCAAAAATGCGACTGTCGCCAACAGCCATCCTTGCCTGTTCATGCCTGCCTCAAATTGTTGGATACTGAGAGCGAGCAAGGGGAAAGCGATCAGCATAACGGAGCGGCCGAGCCAAATATAGCTGCTTCGTTGACGGCCGAACAGTGGCACATTATCGGAGCGATGCCCCACCCAGAGCGCAATCGGCATGAGCAGATATTGCAATGCGAGCAGCAGCCCTACCGGGGTAGCCGGTAGCCCTAGATCGCTGATCATGATGCGATTCCACACGCTGGCGGTCAATATCTCCCCCATCGCTGACCCGATCTGAAAGGTGCTGAGGCGCAAAGTACGGCCGATTTTGAATGTGGTGGGTGTGTCCGCTACAGGTGTTGTCACGTTGCTAAAAATACCTCACAACCATACCGGGCATTGAAACGCACGGGCGGTTTGTTCGCCGAGAGCTGGTTCGATTTGCGCCTGTTTTTCACAGAAACTGCCTAACTTTAGGTGATTATACGCAACTTTACATAGATTTTGTAGGGGGTTGAAATCAATGCCGGTGCGGGATTGATCCGGCAACTGTCTGGAAGAACGCTCGTTTTAATCGGTTTTCTCCCATGCGCTGCAAGGCGCACAAACAGCCTGTGTGCTTCAGTTCCGGGCGAAATACAAGCACAACACCGGGGCGGCGTTAGGCTGACCAAAAACGTTCTGAAAGATATTTCATTGCATTGTCGGGCAAAATGGTGACGACAACGCCTTC
>CALECP010000045.1 GCA_937949915.1 uncultured Anaerolineae bacterium | reverse complement strand
CAGGCGAGTGGGAGGAGACGTTGCGCTTTCAGTACCATTATCCCAATGCGTTTGAGCCATCGGTGATGACCCAATTGATCGCGGAACTACACCCATTGATCTCCGCGAACACATACTGGCGGACGGGGGTGGTTCTCAAAGATGATGAACATGGGAATCGGGCGCGTATTCGGGCAGATCGAGAGCAAAAGCTGATCGAGGTTCGGGTCGATGGCGGTGTGCGCTGGCGACGCGCATTTCTCACCACCATCCGCAATGGCTTCCAAACGATCCACCGCACCATTCCCCATCTGCTGTACGAGGAACGCATACCGATGCCCGATAATCCGGCCGTGACATACCCCTACGCGCACCTGATCGAACTGGAACGTGAGGGAGAGACAGAAGTGCGGCCGCCCTACGCCAAACGCCCCTACACCATTGCCGAACTCCTAGACGGTATCGAAGACGCACAAACCCGCGCCGCCCGTGCAGAAAGGATGTTGTTAGATCGCGGAGAGCGCGGTTCTGTCCGGCCGGAAGCTATCCCACCCGCACAAACTATTGCACTCACCCCAACACCTGAACCTGAACCCACACCCCAAAAACAAGAAAATGGTTGGCGTATCGCATTCTCTGTATTTCTTGGATTTGTTGTAACTGCGCTGCTTCTGTTGTGTGTTCAATACAATTGGTGGCGGTGGGATTATTTAGACCAGCATCCCAACAAAGAATCGGTTGTTGGTGCAATGGTTTTGATCATTTGGACAGGCGCGATTGTATTGGGTATCAAAAAGTGGCGACTACATGCGCTTGGTGGAGGTGTGTTTGTTGCGATTGTTTTGTTGATCGATAAGTTGACATGAGTTTCCCTTCCTCATTGGGCAGATAGATGTTTGTGTATTTGAGTAGACAATAACCCGTTTCAACGGTTTTTTTTCCAGACAGGTGCGGGATTCATCCCGCACCTACGCCTACACCCTCGGCCGCCTGACAAACATAAAAAACAGCGTCGTAATCGGTCTGTTCCCGGTACGCTGTTGCGATGTCGCGGATAAAATCTTCGACCTGCCCGGCCGCCACCAGCGCCACGGCCGCGCCCCCAAACCCACCACCCGTCATCCGCGCACCCGCACACGCCTCGTGCGCTTGCGCCAACGCTACCATCACATCCATCGCTGGCATAGAGTTCTCAAAATCATCGCGCAAACTGACGTGCGACGCATTCATCAAGCGGCCGAACGTGCCAATATCACCGATCAGCAACGCCCCGACAGCTTGCAGCACCCGCGCATTCTCTGTCACCACGTGCCGCGCCCGTTTGTGCGTCGTTTTGTCCAATTGATCTGCCTGTGCTTGCAGTTCACTCACACCCACATCCCGCAAATGAGAAACACCGAAATGCTGCGCGGCCGTCTCGCACTGTTCGCGCCGTTCGTTGTAGCCCGACTCCGTATGCTGGTGGCGCGTCCCCGTATCCAAGATCACAACGGCGTAATCGCTGGGCAGCCGTACATGCGTCATCGCCATCGTGCGGCAGTCGAGCAGCAGCGCGTGTCCCGCCTTGCCATTGGCCGAAATCGTTTGATCCATAATGCCAGTGTTCGCGCCCATCCAGCCATTTTCCGCCTGTTGCCCCACCTGCGGCATGATGATGCCATCCCAGGCGAAGCCGCTGACGAGCGCGAACGCTTTGGCGACTGCCATTTCGAGCGCGGCCGATGATGATAGCCCCGCGCCCGGAGGAATGTTGCCCGTCACCACGCCATCCCACCCAGCCAGCGCATAACCACGCTCCGACAATGCCCACGCCGTCCCTTTCACGTATTCGCTCCAATGGCTGTCTATGCGTTCTAGCGCATCCAGATTAAAAACGGCCGTATCCCCAAAATCGGCCGAGTGAACGGTGACGGTGCGCGTATTATTCGGCCGCACCGCCAGCCAAATCGCCCGATCAATCGCCATCGGCATCACAAATCCATCATTGTAATCAGTATGATCGCCGATCAAATTGACCCGGCCGGGCGCACGAATCACATAGACTGGCTCACCTCCGAATTGCGCTGAAAAATGTTTGATAACAACTGATCGCTGATCGATTTTTTGTGAATTACTCATAACAATTGGTTGATTTCGATGATAATTGATTGCGGTTGTTCAACCCGTTTCAACGGGTTTTCTTTTGAGCAGCCGTTGCATTTCAATGCACGGCGTACCAGCCAAATAATCATCGGTTTTTATAATGTATCTCGCTCAAATTTCGCAATGTTTCGGCCGCTTTTTCGGCCGTAATATCACGCTGTTCCTCACCCAAAAGCTCAAATCCAACCCGAAACTTGCGTACAGTTGCCGAGCGTAAAAGCGGTGGGTAAAAATGAGCATGTAGCTGCCAATGATCATAGTTCTTGTCATCATACGGCGCACCATGCCAGCCCATCGAGTAGGGGAAGATCGACGTAAATAAATTGTCGTATTTCGTCAAAAATGTTTTCAAAATAGCAGCCAGCGCGTCCCGTTCGTCATCGGTTAAATCAACGATCCGTTGTACGTGGCGGCGGGGGAGCAGCAGCGTCTCGTATGGCCAAAACGCCCAGTAAGGCACGACGACCACCCAATGCGCGTTTTCGGCAACGATGCGCTCTTGTGCTGTTAGCTCGGCCGTCAAATAATCGCGCAACAACACGCTCCCATGCTGCTCAAAATAGCGGCGCTGCTCTCGATCCTCTTTGAACGGCTCGTTTGGCAACTGGTCTAACGCCCATATTTGCCCGTGCGGGTGCGGATTGCTTGCGCCCATCATCGCGCCCTTGTTCTGGAAAACCTGCACCCATTTGTATGTCCGGCCGAGTTCCGCGCTCTGGTCTGACCACAGATCAACCACCCGCCGAATCTCCGGCAATAGCATCTCTGGCAACGTCATATCATGGCGGGGCGAAAAGCAGATCACGCGGCTTGTCCCACGCACGGCCGCCCGTTGCAAAAGAGGGCTGCCCGTGTCCACGGCCGGAGCTTCATCTGGCAACATCGCCGCAAAATCATTCGTGAACACAAACGTGCCATCATAATCGGGATTGACAGCCCCACCCGACCGCGCATTGCCCGGACACAAATAACAGTTCGGATCATGTTGCGGCCGCACATCATCCGCCACCGCCTCCACCCGCCCCTGCCAGGGACGCTTCATCCGGTGCGGCGACACAATCACATAGTCACCCGTCAATAAATTCAACCGCCGATGCGGAAACTCATGCTTATCCATAAAAAATCCGTCCTATCTGTCTAAATCCGTGTGAAAAATCTCTTTTCTTCTCACCCAAACCGCCCCGTAATCATCGCAAACCAAACCGCCCCCCAGGCATTGATAAAAATGCTGACAACGATCAACACCTTCATCAGCAACGGGACGCGCCTACCGACCGCCACCGCCAGCAGCACCATGATCGGCAGCATAAAGTCAAGGCTAAACCGATAGCCAAACTGCCACCAACCGGTGTTGTAGTACGTCAGCAACGGGATCAGGATCAAGCCCACGGCCGTCCATGCGCCCAGCACCAGCCACGACCGTTTGACCGCGCCCAGCAGCCACAGCAGCGGCGGCGTGACCAAAAACAGGCTCATTCCCCAGCGATCCGGCCACAGACTACCGCCCAACTCATCATCTACTTGCGGCGTAGCCCACACCATCGCCTTCAGGTTGCGCGACAGAAAATGGGGGTGAAATTGTCCATACTCAGCCAAATCGTCTACCAATAGATCATTGACGTTTTGGGTCAAATAGCCGAAGTCACGCCAATCGCCAAACCGCGCATCGTTGTAGGCGAATAGGGCGAGAACGGCCGCCAAAACAGGCACGGCCGCCTTTGCCAACCAGCGCACGGCCGCGCCCACTGTTCGCGCCTCACGCGCCCATTGCAGCCACACGATAGCCAGCAAAAATGGCATGATTAGCACGACATGCGGCCGTGCCAGCATCGCGGCCGCGACCAGCGCACCGGTCAGCCACGCACTCTTGGTGCGGAGCGCACTGACCGTAGCCAGCCCCAAAAACGTGAACGCCGACACCTGCGCCAAAAACCACACCGTCCCCTGCAACGCCATGTACCAATGCACTGTCCCCAGCCCAAATAGCACCGTCAGCCATAGATTGTCACCCGTTTTTAGCGTCGTCCAACCGCGTTGCGCCACCCCTTGCAGCGTCGCAAATACCAACGCTACATTGAGCGCACCCAGCACGACAGAGAGCCGGATCGTATCGGTCGCTTCTAGCCCATTAAGAGCCACTTCTGGCAGCAACAAGATAGACGGCAGAGGCGGAAAAGCGACATACCATTTGCGCTCGTGGCGGGTCAAATCCCATGTCGCCATCCCCGGCTTGTTGGGAATATTGAGACGGCCGTCCAGCCACGCCGCACTTTGCAGATTGTAATACGCATCGACAGGCGAATACGTGCCACCAAACGGCCGTGTCGAACCCCAATACAGACCCAACGCAATGACGAAAACAACCCAAGAGAAGTGACGAATGACGAATGACGAGTGACGAGTGGAGTCACTTGCTTGATTCGCCTGTGACCGAACATCCGCCGCCACAAAATCAAGATCGCTTGCTATGCTACTCGTCGTTCGTAACTCGTCACTCGTCACTTATTCATACTCCGGTAGCCAATCCCCATGCGCCTCGATCATCTCATCCACCATCGCCCAAATTTGATCAAGCGTCAGTTCGGCCGACGTGTGGGGATCAAGCATCGCCGCATGGTAAATGTGTTCGCGCTTCTTCGTCAGGGCCGCTTCCACCGTCAGGCGTTGCACATTGATGTTCGTTTGCATCAGCGCAGCCAAATGGGGGGGAATCTCACCAATCACCGTTGGCTGGATGCCGTTTTTGTCCACGATACACGGCACTTCAACTGGCACCTCGTCGGGCAAATTGGTGATGATGTTGTCGTTCGCCACATTGCCATAGATCAAGGCTGGATTGCCTGTCTCCATCGCATTGATGATCACGCTGCCGTACTCCACGCTTTGCTCATGTTCAATCGGCTTGCCCTCATCTTCTAGCTCTTCGCGCATGTTGTCCCACGCCTCAATTTGCAGCTTGCAGCGCGTGATGTATTCGTCCAATGGAATGTCGAACTGCTCGATCAACTCCGGCCGATCCCGCTTGATAAACCAGGGCGTATACTCGCTAAAATGCTCGCTGCTCTCTGTTACAAAGTAGCCCAGCCGCTTGAACATTTCGTAGCGCACATGATCGACCATCTGGCCGGGGGCGCGTGTCGGCCATGCGCCATCTTGCTCCCGCGCCTGCATAAATTGCCGGATTTGTGGATACAGATCAACCCCATTACGCTCAAAATTAAGATAGAACGCCATGTGATTGATCCCCGCCACCACATAATTGATCTCGTCGATAGGCACACCGATGTCCCGCGCCAAATCATTCGCCGTATGCGGCACGCTATGGCACAGTCCCACCGTTTTAATGGTGGTCGCTTTGTTGATCGCCCAACAATTCATCACCATCGGATTGACATAGTTGAGAAATTGCACATCGGGACACAGCTCTTCCATGTCGGCGCACATATCGAGCAACACGGGGATGGTGCGGAGAGACCGCATGATGCCGCCGATGCCCAGCGTGTCCGCAATCGTTTGGCGCAGCCCGTACTTTTTGGGAATCTCAAAGTCGATCACTGTGCCAGGTTCATAGCCAGCGACTTGGATCATGCAAATCGCATAATCTGCCCC
>CALECP010000044.1 GCA_937949915.1 uncultured Anaerolineae bacterium | reverse complement strand
TGGTTTTTGAAATTGCCTGACAACTTGTTAGCGCACCCGCCGAAAACAGAACAATTGACGAGGAATGACGACCCTACGATAATACACTGCATGGGACGTGTAATTCGTACAGACAGCCCGACCACAGTTCGCAATCGCCATCGACGCACTATTGCCGAGTTATTGCACCATCTTGTGCAAAAAGCGGTGATCGACGACGAAGCACAAGACATGGCCGCAACCATCGTTTTTTCTCTCATGGAAATCGATGCCACCATCAAGCAAGCCGTCACCGCATGGGAGAAGCGTGATTACTGGATGAAGGCAGAACGCTTTCAGCGCGAGTGGCAATGGGCGGTAGACATCGCCACCAACTTGGACGACGTTCTGCGCCATGAAGCCTGGGATTTGATTCCCGAATTGTTGCTCGATTTATTGCCGCGCTTTGGCGACATTAAGATTAACAAGATGATGCGAAAAGCAGACACATGGCACGGCCGTTATCAACAACTGTTGGCACAGCCGCCGCTCGAATTTCCTTACTAAACTAAGCATCTTTTTCAACCAACCAATCTATGGAACGCTTAAAACCAATTCTCACAGACGGCCGTTTTATCCGACTTGCTATCGTCGGTGTTATCGGTCTCTTTCTCGCCATTTATGTCGTGCAGCTCTCCGGCATCCTCGGCAGCTCAAAATCATCCGGCCTCATCGCCGCCACGCCTATCGTCGTACCGACCCAAGCACCGATGCAAGTGGGCAATAGCGGCTACATTTTGCCCGGTGACATCGTGTGGGCGCGGGTCGATGGCGACATGCGAAATTGGCAATTTGCTGGCGCAAAAGGGGAAGTGATCGATCTGCTCATTCAGCCAGCAGGCACATGGGACGAAGGGTTTGATCTTGTGGTTGAACTGTTTACACCTGACGGGCAAAAATTAGCCCAACTCGATCAATTTGGGCCAGGCAAACCAGAGTCGCTACAGGGACAAGTGCTGCCTCAAGATGGCGAATACGCCCTGTTTATCTCTGATAAAGAGTTTGACAGTGCCGGATCGTACCAGTTACACCTCTTAAATGAAGGGGTAAAAAACACACACCAGATGCGCTTTGGTATCAACAGCGTCATTCGGGGCGATACACCGGTTGGCGCATGGCAATACTGGGTCTTTTCCGGCGCGGCCGATCAGGTGATCAGTGCGTCGCTCATTCCGTATGACTTTTTTGATGATCGCTACACACCCGCCTTTATGATCTACGCCCCCGATGGGCAACTGGTGGTCGATGCTGGCGCGGCCGCACCGGGAACGCCCGTCATCAGCCGCGACATTACGCTGCCTGTCGATGGCACATACACCGTCTGGATCGGCGAGCAAGGGCATGATGATCGCGGCCGTTATGCGTTCTCCATTCAAGAGCAAGGGGTCAAATCTGAGCGTATTCTGCGTGAAGAAAGATAGTCGCCTATTCTCCCTATTCTGTGCGCCCTCTTAAAACCGTTGTGCTTTAGAGAAGGTAAGATAGAGTGAATACTTTTCTCACAATACTAAACGATTATATTTTTTATATCATTCAGGATCATACGAAATATATGATCCTGAATATGTGTATGGAGATTAGTGATGGAAAAGAATGTGACTACAGTTGAAAGCCTAATTTTATTACTAAATGAATACCAAGAGTGGAAAAAGATAAACCCTGAAATATCTCCGATCCAGTATTCGGGATCGATACTTACTACGGCGGATTTCCTAGCAACATTGATGATAATCTGGCCGGGTTTTGAAGAAAAAAACAACATGATATTGCGTGTATCAAACCGTAACACATATAACAATTTGGAAGGGACAGATCTAAGTAAAAATCAAGTTGAGTATTTAGTTAATCACATCCATGTACCTGATTTATTTTTAAATGATTCTAATGAAGTAACGCCTGAGATACTAAAAGGCATAGCAAGTATCATTGTTGATATATGGGGACTTCAATTAGCAAAGACATTTCCAAACCGCCGATTCTCCATTGGTATGAATGATGATGGTATTGGTCCAACCGTATATGTTGTATCAGATGATTAGTGCATTATTACAGTGAACTGCACCCCATTGTCAATGGGTGCAAAGTTAGATCGCAGGTGGCGATGTTAACGATTTGCAGTCATCAATGTTAAAATGTGTCACGTGACGTATGACGTGAATTGCAATAAGGTATAATGAGAGATGATCAATAACACGGCCGAAACGCCGCCAGACAAGGCAATCGATCTTGCCATCGTCATTGTTAGCTACAACGTGGTTGACCTGTTGCGGCGGTGTCTGCAAACGATCTTTGCCAGCGTGGGCGATGTGCGCTTTTCTGTCTGTGTGGTCGATAACAATTCGGCCGATGATAGTGTGGAAATGGTGCGATCTAGCTTTCCGACCGTCACCTTGCTCGCAAACAGCGACAATCCGGGCTACTCCACCGCCAACAATCAAGGATTATACGAATTGGGGTTCGGCAGCGAACGGCCGCCCCGCTACTGCCTATTGCTCAATCCTGACACCGAAGTGATGCCGACTACCTTTGCCGATGCCGTCGCCTACATGGACGCGCATCCCGACGTGGGCGTACTCGGCCCCAAACTGCTGTTGCCCAATGGCGAACTCGATTTGGCATGTCGCCGTTCGTTCCCGTCCCCCGAAGTATCGTTTTATCGCATGTTGGGTTTGAGCAAGCTGTTTCCCAAGAGCAAACGATTCGGCCGTTACAATCTTACCTATCTCGATGTCGATCAGTTGACCGAGGTCGATTCAGTCGTCGGAGCGTTCATGCTTGTCCGCACGGCCGCCATTACGGCTGTCGGGCTACTCGATGAACAATTTTGGATGTACGGCGAAGATTTGGACTGGGCAAAAAGAATCAAAGACAGTGGGTGGAAAGTGATTTATAATCCCCACATTCTGACCCTACACGTCAAACGCGCCTCTAGCAAACAAAATGCGCGTACCAACGTTGAATTTTATCGGGCGATGTTAATTTTCTATTACAAACATTACGCCGCCACAACCGGCCGTGGGCTACACTGGCTGATCATGCTGGGACTCGCGCTCAAGGGCGGCCGTGCCATCTGGCCCGATATACGGGCAGGCAAAACGATTTTACGCTAACGCATTATGGCAAACATCAATGCAACCACACTGAGCGAACAGACGCGACAACGCTACAGTTCGCTCTCACCCCAACGGGTACGCACCCTCTACGCCATGTCGCTGCTTGCGATGGACGTACTGGGTGTATTGCTGGCATTCGTCATCGCCTATTGGTTGCGCCTCGCCATCCCCTTCCCCACACAACTGCCGCCCGATGCCGCCCCGATCAATAGCTATGGCAGCTTGATCGCGCTCTTTCTGGGCAGCATCATCTTCATCGGCTTTCTCAATAAACATTACTATATCCCCCGTGCGCCGTCGCGGGTGACACAGATGTACCGTGTCTTCGCTTCCGTCTCTATCGGCACATTGCTGGCGATTGCAACCGCGACTTTCCTGTTCAAATACGAACCATTTGTGATCGATTTTCCCCGCGCTGTCACCATTTACACGTGGGCATTGACCATCATCATTCTCGTGGTGGTGCGTCTCATCCATCAGGCTATGCGCGACTGGCTGCGTGCAAAAGGGATTGGCGCGGATCGACTGCTCGTGGTCGGTACAGGCGCGTCTGCCAAACGGACGCTAGAGCATATCAAAAATTCGCCCCATCTCGGCTATGACGTGGTGGGCGTGGTCAGCCCGGACGCGAACCATCGCCGCTTTGCTGGCTATTCGGTGCTGGGACGGCCGACCGATCTCCCGCGCCTTATCGAGCAATACCATATCAGTGACGTGATTATCGCCATGCCGGAACGCCTGCATCGTGAAGTGAAAGCGGCCGTAGAAAATTGCCAGCTCGGCCGCGTATCGATCAAAATTTTCCAAGATGTCTTCGACTTCAACACAGAAGAACCGAGCATCGACGACTTGGGCAAATTCCCTCTGCTCACCGTCTCCGACTTTTCGCAAGCTGGCTATCTCCTATTCGTCAAACGGTTGATCGATGTGCTAGGGGCAGGCTTTGGGCTGCTTATGCTATCACCGCTCATGTTGCTTGTCGCTATTTTGATCAAGCTCGAATCACGCGGCCCTGCCTTTTTTGTACAAGAGCGCATGGGGCTGGACGGCCGTCAATTCCGTATGCTCAAGTTTCGGTCGATGCGTGAAGATGCCGAGGAAAACGGCCCGGGCTGGACGGTCGAAGATGATCCCCGCCGCACCCGCATCGGTGCGATTCTCCGCAAAACAAATTTTGACGAGCTACCCCAATTGATCAATGTACTGGTCGGCGAAATGAGCTTGGTCGGGCCACGGCCGGAACAACCGTACTTCGTCGAACAGTTTCGCAAACAAGTGCCGGGGTACATGGCGCGTCACCAACTTCGCGCTGGCATGACCGGCTGGGCGCAGGTCAACGGCTTGCGTGGCGACACTTCTATCGCTGACCGCACCGAATCTGACCTGTATTACAATCGTCATTGGTCGCTCGGTCTCGATATTCAAATCCTGATTCGCACGATATGGCAGACGATTAGCGGCCGCAATCACGGCGCGGGATAACAGCCTGCACCAGACGACTTGAACCCAAAATGAATCTTGTCATCCGTCAACTCGAAGCAAATGATTGCACCGTTATCGCTGACGCATTCGCGCAAATCGGGTGGAGCAGCCACAAACCACTCTCCCAATATCAGCATTATCTAGCGGAACAAAATGCAGGAAAAAGGGTTGTGCTGGTCGCCTTCGTCAATGGCGATTTCGCAGGGTATGTGACAATAGCATGGTCATCGCACTATGCACCGTTTCAAGCCAATGACATTCCCGAAATACAAGATTTCAATGTGCTTCCCGCTTTCCGACGGCGCAAAATAGGGACAGCCTTGATGGATCGGGCGGAGGAAGAAATTTCACACAGAGCCGATGTTGTGGGTATCGGCGTGGGGATGTATGCAGATTATGGGAACGCACAACGCTTGTATGTAAAAAGAGGCTATGTCCCAGACGGCCGAGGCATTACATACAACGGCCGGGTACTTGCCCCGATGGCAGTCGCCCGCAATGATGATGGTCTTGTTTTGTACTTCACGAAGCAATTGGGGACATAAGTGCGGTAGATAAGTGCAATAGAAATGCACGGCGATTGCCAGAAAAAGGAGTAAAGCACCGATAACTGGACTGAGTAACTATAAAAAACGGCCGAATTTTGTAACTTCCTGCATTGCGGCGTGTCTAACCAAAACAGTAAACTTAGTGTGGACTAATAACAATTAAATCATCGCACCCATTCACAGAGATTTCTCCGCAAATTTTTGCGGTTTGTAGAAAACTCTGTTTTTTCTGTGTCTGGGTAAATAAAAAGAAAACGAATGCAGAAACGAAACGACCTTCGCAATATCGCTATTATCGCCCATGTTGACCATGGCAAAACAACGCTCGTAGACGGAATGCTCCAGCAAACCCAAGTGTTCCGCGCAAACCAAAAAATGCAAGAGCGCGTCATGGACTCAAACGATTTGGAGCGAGAGCGTGGGATCACCATTTTGGCGAAGAACACGGCGATCACCATCAAAGACACAGACGGCAACCCGGTCAAGATCAACATCATCGACACGCCCGGTCATGCTGACTTTGGTGGCGAAGTGGAGCGCGTTCTCAATATGGTCGATGGCGTTTTGCTGTTGGTCGATGCGGCCGAAGGGCCGATGCCGCAGACGCGCTTTGTGTTGGGCAAAGCACTCGAAATGGGGCATCGTGTGATTGTCGTCATCAATAAAATCGACCGCCGCGATGCCCGTGCCGACGAAGTGCTAGACGAAACATTCGACCTGTTTATCGAGCTAGGCGCGACAGACGAGCAAGCAGACTTCCCAGTGATTTATGCGATTGGTCTGACACAAAAGGCGGGATTTGACACTGATTTAACAGACGATCTCACGCCATTGTTCGACACCATTTTGAAAGAGATTCCTGCACCCGAAGTGGATGCAGACGCGCCATTGCAATTTTTGGCGACGACGTTGGGCTACGATCAATTCCGGGGTGTGACGGTGATCGGCCGGATATTTGCGGGCAAGATGGCGCACAAACAAACGGTGTCGCGCCTGACATTAGATGGCGACAACATTCCGACCAAAATCCAATATCTGTATGTGCAGGATGGATTGGAGCGCAAAGAAGTGGACGCGGCCGAAGCAGGGGACATCGTGACAATCGCAGGGCTGGACACCATCCAGATCGGCGAAACGCTGGCTGATCCCAGCAACCCGATTGCGCTCCCTGCCATTCGCGTGGATGAGCCAACGGTACGCATGAGCTTTAGCGTCAACAACTCCCCATTTGCCGGAAAAGAAGGCAAATACGTCACATCGCGCCAAATTCGCAAGCGGTTATTTGATGAATTGAAAACCAATGTCGCCATGCAAGTAGAAGAGACAGATTCTGCCGACACATTTACTGTTCTCGGCCGGGGTGAATTGCATCTCGCTATCTTGATCGAGACGATGCGACGCGAAGGGTACGAAGTGCAAGTCAGTGCGCCCGAAGTCGTTTTCAAAGAGGACGAAAACGGACAAAAGCTCGAACCATTTGAAGAAGTGCATATCGAAACAAGCGCGGATACAGTTGGCTCTGTGATCGAAATGTTGGGCAAACGCAAAGGCGAAATGACTGACATGAGCGAGACAAAAGGCGGCAACAGCCACATGACTTGGATTGTGCCAACACGCGGTTTGCTCGGTTTTCGCTATCAATTTTTGACGGCGACACGCGGCATGGGCATTATGAACACCATTTTCAACGGCTATCATCCCGTTGTCCGCAGCGAATTTGAGTCACGGACACGCGGGTCGCTGGTAGCGCGGGAGACAGGGGCGGTGACAACGCACGGTGTATCGAATGCGGAAGTGCGCGGCATTTTGTTCGTCGAACCGGGCATAGATGTGTATGAGGGTATGGTCGTGGGCGAACACCAACGGCCGGGTGATCTCAGCGTCAACGTGGCGAAGAAAAAAGCGTTGGACAATATGCGTCAAGCATTCAAAGACATCGACAAAGGCAGTGCGCCGCCACGCCACATGAGTTTGGACGAGCATATCGAATATCTAGCAGACGACGAATTGCTGGAAGTGACCCCAGACAGCTTGCGGATTCGTAAGCGGGTGCTGGTGACAGCATTGCGCGAGCGCGAAGCAAAACGGCGTAAAGCAGCGTTGGCTGGCTAATCTCGTCCCTCATTTGATTATTTGTAGAGCCGCAAAATTTTGCGGCTCTTTTTGATCTCGCGCGTTTTAGACGCATGATGTTTCGCATCGTATGTCTGGGTAATTTTGATAAACTACAGACGATGAATGAAACAACTCGTGCGATGCTGGCTTCTTGGGAGATACGGCCGCTCATTCTGGCGTTTTTGCTGGTATTGGGGGTGCTGTACACCGTTGGCTGGTGGCGGCTGCGCGGGAAAGGCGCGGCCGTGGCCAAAAGATGGCGGCTCTTTTTCTATTGGCTGGGGCTGACGCTCGTCATGCTGGCGTTGATGTCGCCACTCGAAACATTGAGCGGCGTGTCGTTTACGATGCACATGGTTCAACATTTGCTGCTTATCATGTTTGCGCCTGCTCCTTTGATGGCGGCCGAACCGTTGCCGATGATCATGTGGGGGCTGCCACCCAGTCTACGGCGCAAAGTAGGCGGCGCGTTGTTCGGCCGTAGATCGCCTATTCGCGCCATTATTCGCGCCACCGCCCAGCCCGCGCTTGTGTGGGCGGCGTTCTTTATTTTTCTGTGGGGCTGGCACGATCCCAATCTGTATAATGCCACATTGATCAGCAGTTGGGTGCATGATTTCGAGCATATCACCTTTTTCTATGCGGCGCTGCTGCTGTGGTGGCACATCACGGCCGCCGCCCCACGCATCCACAAACGGTTTAATTATCCCGCCCGCATCGGCATGACGCTCGCCTGCCTGCCAGCCAACATGGTGGCTGGTGTGATCATAGCGATGTCCCCCAAGATCATTTACACCGGGTACATTCCGTTTGCTGACTTCAATCCATTTGGGTTATCTATCTTAGACGATCAACGATTGGGCGGGGTGATCATGTGGGTACCAGGAAGCATGATGTATGTGATCGCGGTGGTGGCGTTGGTCAGCTTGTGGCTGGGCGCGCAGGAACGGGCGGCGAAGGCATGAGGATACGCTGGTTGGTGGCGATCTTATTAGCTGGATTGGTTGTCGGCCGGGTCAGCGCACATGGCTGTGGCAAAGTGGTGATCGCAAGTGAGTCAATCGACGGCTATGTGGTGACGGTGTGCCATTTTCCATATCCGGCCGAGACTGGCACAAATCACATCACCGTTGCGCTGGCAGATGAAGCGGCCGAGCAGCCCGTTCTCAATCGGCCGATCACGATCACCGCGACAGACGGCCGTCAAACGCTCCGCCATCCCGCCACGCACGACAATGCCACCAACCGTTTGCTGTATGAAGCTGACTTTGCCATTCGGGAAGCGGGTGTATGGGATTTTGCTATAGAGATTGAGGGGGTTGCGCGGCCGCTCACATTCACGGCCGCCATTGCACAAGCGTCATTTTTCTCGGCCGAGCGCATCGCGGCCGTGATCGCTGTTTTAGTCGTGGGGATAATCTGGCGATTTTTCGGCCGGACGCGATAGCCCCAAGCCAGATAAAATCTGTTTGCGAATCGACACGTTTAGCACCAGCACGACCAGCAAGGCAAGCGCAGCACCCTGAATCAATAACACCCATTCAATCGCGCCCGACTTCACTGTCATCTCGCGCAACTCAATCGCCGTAATCTCATTGGCAGGGTTGTCTGCCCATGCTGAAGCGGTCGATAAGAAAAGCATTATTTGGATTGTGATGAGCATCAACGCTCTTTTGTATAATCCTTTCACTTTTATCCTCATTCGGGTACGCCGTATCACATAATGGTGTGATTTGAGAGCGTACCCGACCATAAAGTACAATATATCAGGAAACTCTCATAAATGGAATACGCTTCTGGTACTGTTTACTGACATTATATGGTCATTATGGGTACAAACGGCCGTATGATCGATTTTTTAACCCTGTTTTTATGTTAGCCGATAAGCAAATCAATCTGGCTGACTGCTACTCATTATACGCGCTCACACTGCCATTTGATCGACGCTAATGCTATGATTGTGCTGTGAAATGGCATAATAACCCTCCTACGGCCGATGCGGACGGCTATTATGCGACTGGCTTGACGGCCGATATGCTACAAATAGACGTGATGCACCCGCTCAAGTTGGCTGACACGGCGATCATCTTGACCCGGCTTGGAGATGAAATAATCGCGTTTAGCGCACATTGCCCCCACGCGGCCGCCAATCTAAAAGACGGTGAACTACATCGCGGCCGGGTCATTTGCCCCGACCACGACTGGGAATTTGATGTCCGTACCGGCCGGACTGTGTGGCCGGCCGATGAACCGTGCCGCCTCAAACGCTACCCCACCCGCCTTGTCGATAATTGCATTTTTGTTCAGATAGCGATTTGAGAAGAGAGATTTCGCCCTATTTTATGTTTTGTCTATTTGGAAAACGGCGCTCCGTTTCCAAATGGTATCAAGCCAAGGACAAAAATAGTGAAACCGCTTACTGTTTTGTAAATCGCAAAACAACAAACCCTAAAGGTTTCCACAAGATGATAACCAAACAAAACTGGCATTGACAAAATGACTGAAAAAAAAGAGTAATCTTAGTTGACAATACATAATAATGTATCTAAACTACCGTTTGTAATCGTTTATTACAAAGCCGCACATTGTTATGGTTCTTTTCCTATCAAGGAAATAAGGTTCTCAAGCAGAAGATAATTTGCGAAAAAAAATCAGATGGTAGGTGGTATGTAACTATACAATCCTCTCTTATTCGTCTGTAAAATATGGCATCAAATCACTATGCTCTCGCTTGTAAAAAACAGTATAAGTGAATGCGCCTCGCAGAGTACCGAGTTTTTTATGTTTCAGAGGAGAAAATAAAGTAAAAATCAATCGTATATTCAAGCAAAGAAGCACGGTTATTGATTCAGACAAAAGACTCTTTCCAGATCACAAACATGCTCACTATTCAAGATACGCAAGCTCAACAAGCCTCCTGTAACAAGGTAAAGGTAATAAGATGAATCCGTGAGCGTCTGCTTTTTAATATATTGTATGGGTCAGCCCGTCAGCGACACGAAAACATAAGGAGAAAAAATATGTGCAAATTAACCTCATTAGAGCGATTAATGAACACGACACCGTATTCACCAGGAGAAAAAAACATGTTCGCAAAACAACGTTACAACATCATGCGTAACAGATGGTTATCCGCATTGCTCGTTATTGTATTAGTTCTAAGCACAACAATCGTGGCTTCCGCACAAAATGCGTGTGGCGGTCTCATGATATTTGATTCTAGTGATTCTGCTAATGTACCGGGGACATGTGTAGGTTCTGCTGCTGATGCAGAATTCTATCAAGGAACTGCGGGCGATTGCTCGGGCGCGGATAGTTACACTCAGCAGTTAGTGAGTTCACCCACTACGATAAACGGTGACCCAATTACAGATGCCACACATAGCATTCAAACCTATGACCGGGTTACATCAGCATTTGGTCCTGGTGTCGCTCCTCCCACCACAATGCCTAACAACAAAGAGATACTGTTGCAGGCATCTGGCAGTTCATCCAATGTCTACCGCTTTAACGTGCCTGAGGCTGTACTTGAGCAATCAGATACATCTAGAATTCGAATCGACGTGCCAAATCCAAGCGATACCGTCATTGTAAATGTGCTGGGTGGCGGACCGAAGTTGGTAGGTGCAAGTGGTTTCGGTGGCGGTGGTTTTGGTGCATGGACTAATAACGGCATTGTGTCCACCGACGCATATAGTGAACAAACGGCAAACAACACACCCTATAACAATGCGACACAATATATGCGGACGTTTTTTGACCACGATCCCCAAAAATTAATTTTCAATTTTCCTGATGCAACGGTCCAAGATTTCGTACAGTTGGGTGAATGGACAAGCAATTTTTACGGCACATATCTCGCACCTTGTGGCGATATCCAAATGAAGAACGTTGGCCATAACTTTCTTGGGGCAGTTATTGCTGATGGATCCTTTGGTTGGTCAGCAAACAATTATAATTTGCCTGACAATACACCATTTACAGGTGAGACTGTAGGAACAGCACAAGCGGTTGCTGATGTAGGTGTTATGAAGACGGCCGATGTAGAGACAACGGCCGAAGGCGGTACAGTTGTCTGGACAATCGTCGTCGAGAACACAGGCACTGTCTCAACAACAGGTGGCGTGACCGTAGCCGACACATTGGGAGCAAACCACACCATTGTGAGTGCTGTCCCAGCACCCACAAATGGAACAACATGGGAATTGCCAGATATGGTGCCGGGTGAAATGGTGACGATTGTGGTTACAACCACGGCCGATGATGGATCAGGTGGCACTGCGATCACAAATGATGTGACCGTAGACACCGAAGGCGATTCAGACGACACAAATAACAGTTCCGGCGATTCAGTCGATGTTACAGAAATGATAGTAGGCACTATCGGCGACACCATTTACCACGATATGAATGGTAATGGTTCGCAAGACACAGGTGAACCCGGTTTGCAAGACGTGATGGTCACTGTCACCGATTCAACAGGCATGACACACACGGCAACAACCGACTCTGATGGCATGTACACAATCACTGACCTGCCATTGGGAACGACAACCGTAGCAGTCGATCCAATGTCGTTGCCAGAGGACAAAGGGAATGCCACGAACACAGGCGACCCCGACGGCGGCAATGACAACATGTCAACAATCGAGTTGACAGAGACTGAACCTAGCAGCGACATGCAAGACTTTGGCTACGCATCTGGCAGCATCGGCGACACCATTTACCATGATATGAATGGTAACGGTATGCAAGACGATGGTGAACCGGGCTTGGGTGGCGTGATGGTCACGATCATGGATTCAGATGGCATGACATGGACAATGGAGACCGATTCGGCCGGCATGTACATGTTTACCAACGTACCGTTGGGTGCATACAGTGTAATGGTCGATGACTCAACGCTGCCTGAAGACAAGATGGATGCGAACAACACAGGCGACCCTGACGAGGGCAACGACAGCATGTCTGACATCGTTTTGACGATGACTGAGCCAAGCAATGACATGCAAGACTTTGGTTATAACCTAACCATTCTCGGCAGCATTGGCGACATGGTTTACCATGATGAGAACGGAAATGGTATGCAAGATAATGGTGAGCCTGGTTTGGGTGATGTCATGGTCACGATTACCGGTCCGGACAATGTGCCACAGTCGATGACAACTGGCCCAGACGGCATGTACGAATTTACCGACTTGCCAATGGGTGACTACACAGTTGCTATTGACACAGACTCATTGCCAGACGACAAGATGGCTGGAACAAACTCTGGCGACCCTGATGGTGGCAATGATGATATGGCAATGGTGACATTGACGGCCGAGATGCCAGAAAATGACATGCAAGACTTCGGCTATGTTTCAGGCAGCATTGGTGACACCGTTTGGCACGATGCCAATGGCAACGGCGTGCAAGACGCAGGCGAGCCTGGTATTCCTGATGTTGTTGTTGAACTGTCAAATGGTGATACGGCGACAACAGATGCTGATGGTATGTACATGTTCGATGGTCTACCAATGGGCGACTATACAGTAACGATTGACGAAACAACATTGCCGATGACAAAGACAGCCGGTTCGACCGCTGTCGGTGGCGACACCATCATGGTCACATTAGGCGAACTCAGAACAGTTGTGATTACCGGCACCGTCACCATTAGCATGGAAATAGCGACAACGGATGTGATTACGGCCGACTTTGGATACGAGCCGTTTGGCAGCATCGGCGACACTATTTACCATGACGAGAATGGCAACGGTATGCAAGACGGTGATGAACCGGGCTTGGGCGGTGTCATGGTCACGATCACGGATGCAGACGGTGCGACAACGAGTATGTCTACAGATACTGATGGCATGTACATGTTTACCGATTTGCCATTGGGTACATATACGGTGATGGTTGACGCAGACACATTGCCAGAAGGCAAGAGCAACGCAGGCAACACAGGTGATCCTGATGGCGGCAACGATGGCATGTCAACGGTTGAATTGACAGGTGATATGCTTGACAATAATATGCAAGATTTCGGTTATGTCTCAGGCAGCATCGGTGATCTCATCTGGTCTGAAACGGTCACAAACTCAAACGACACCTTCGAGGCAAGCGATGGAGATATGCCATTGCCCAACGTCACCGTGATCTTGTCTGCACCAGGTATGGATACGATGACAATGACGACCGATGCAGATGGGCTATATATGTTCACAAACTTGCCTATCAATGTTACGTACACAGTAACCGTTGATCGCACGACACTGCCAGAAAACAAGCTAGACATGGATACAACCCAAGTGATTGCTGACCCAGATGGTGGTGCGGATGCTGTATCAGTGGTGACACTGAATGGCGAGAATGTCGATGATCCAGACCAAGATTTCGGCTTCTTGGATGGAAGCCCAACGGCCGTTGGCTTGTCTAACATACAGGCAACCAGCCCTCTGTTGATCGCAACAATTGCCATGACGATGATGCTTGGCGCAACCTTGCTCATCGTGATCGCTCGTCGTAACTAAAAGCGAACATCTACCTCGTAGGGACACGATGAATCGTGTCCCTACCTGTTCAAGCTAAGATATAGTATTCGATACGGTGCGGGATCACTCCCGCACCTATCTGAAAAAGCTATAGCATAGAAACGAATCTGAGGGTACTTGGTAGCTGGCAACAAACAACGTATTTCAAAAAATCCCCCCTTATCAAAAAAAAAGCCCGTGTGTTTCAACACTGGGCAAAATCAATACCAATGGGATACGACGAATCATGTCCCTACATTTTTGTTTGGTAAGCTAATCGGCAAAATTACGCATAATTTTGCGCGTACAACGCATCGATTTCAGCACGGCTGCCCACGGCCGTGCCGTACTTGGCAGCAGCAGCCGCCCCACATGCCATGCCCCAACGAACAGCTTGGGGCAAGGGAAGTCCGGTCGATAAGCTGTGGACTATTCCACCGACCATCGCATCCCCTGCCC
>CALECP010000043.1 GCA_937949915.1 uncultured Anaerolineae bacterium | reverse complement strand
GCAAGCTATTAAACAGACGATCACCTCGGCCGGGCTTGTTGTTGAGGCGACTCTTTTTGACCGTTTGTATGACAAAGGTCTTTCCGTTTCGGACAATGACATGAAGTTGTTAAACATGATTCAACACTCAACTTGTTCCCGTTGGAACTATTCCTTCGAGCCTCGCATTTCGGGAACTAATTTTTAGACGCTTACTTAGTCGTACCCCTTCACGCCAGAGAAAAGTATCGTAAAGTCATACCACCAATTTAAGGAGGTATGCTTGAAATGAGACGCAAAGGCGATGTTACAACACTAAAAGAGCGATAAGAGATGGTTCAGCTTCGCTTGAGGCATGGAATGACCGATGCTCAAGTCGCAGAAAAGATGAATTGCTCCATCTACACAGTGCGAAAATGGCGGCGGCGATTCCAAAAGATGGGTAACGAAGGATTACAGTCAAAGATGGGACGACCGCCGGGTACATTACAAAGCCGTGTCGATGCCATCAAAGATGATATTCGCACACTACGAACAGAGAATCCAAAATGGGGAGCGCAATCCATTTTGGTTGCATTAAAGCGTGTTTTCGGCCGAGTAAAACTCTACCATGGGGTAATTCGGGATACGTGCAAAAAATTATCATAGAGGCGTAGTATTGGTGATGTTTTTGGTCAAAAATGGTTTGTCGGGTTGGAATTTGGGAGCAATGGAGGTGGTATCAATGACATATTCGCCGAACCGCTTGAGATGTCTGGTCATGTATGGGCTGAGTGTCGAGACGAATTCAGGTGTGATGTCGTACCCTTCAGCCGCCATTTCATGCAACACATCGGTCATATCAACGACGTTGTGAAGCATGACGACGTTGGCGATGATGTCTTTGTATTTGATGCGCTTTTCGTATTCAACGGGGTCGCGTGAGGTGATGATCTGTTCGTCGCCGAAGAAAATCCATTGAGAAAAACGATTAAATGACTCAATTTTGGTCGTGGCCGCTTGGATTTGGCGACGGAGTGGCAGGTCGGAGACGTAATTGAGGAGAAAAAGTGTGCGCCGAACACGGCCGACTTCGCGCAAGGCGAGATACAGTTTGTTTTTCGGATGGTCGGAGTTGAGTTTCTGGAGCAACCAAGAGGGAAGGAGTTTGCCGGTGTGAATAGAGAGCGTGACTTGCATGAGCAGTGGCCACTGCGTTTCGATCAATTCCCAGTTGATGACACGGGTAAACCACGCTTGCAGATGAGGGGCATCAATCGTATCGGTGGGACGATACATCGTCACCTTGTTCCAATTTCTCATGCGGGGCATCAATTGGATACCGAGCAGATAGGCGAGTCCGAATACAGCCTCAGATTGACCTTGTGTATCAGCGTGAACCGTGTTTGGTTGTATCTCTGACCGATTGTGGAGGAGTCCATCCAGAATGTAAACCGCTTCCCAAACACCACAGGCGATAAAGTGGCTGAACAAAGCGATGTATGTGTCGGAGATGTGATGATAAGCGATGCCGCCATACGCCCCATATCGAATGTGTCGTTCACCAAGCAGATTGTTTTCGAGGAGTTGGTAATGAGTACCGTCAGTGACGGAGAGGTGACGATTGCCCCATTGATTGATGAGGGAAGAACGGGCGTATTTGTTGATGATGTCGCACAGGGCGGCATCCAGTTTGGGTGTGGTGATGTGTTGTTTGTTGAGACGGCCGAATGTTCGCGCTGAAATAATCAGGTTGCCCGTTTTGCGAAGATGGCGAGCCGTTTCTGCTGGTCCGAGATTGGAACCGTAGCAGAAAATAGTGAGCAGATAGTGCGGTGTGCGGTTGCGTAGTTTGGAGTCACTGCCAGAGGGTGGCGTGAAGTGACGGGTGTACGGACACCATTGATGGACGTGGGCAAGGAGATCAAGCAGATGACGCTCAGGCATTCGCTGTCTGAACGCCTCTTCCATCTTGTTATCGTCGGATGAACGTTGTTTTTTCAACACAGTTGATTGACGGAGATGAGGTTTGCCGTGATCGTCCAAGTAAAACAATGCCTGCTCTGCCGATTGTTCCGCTTGGAATGCAGACACATCCACAATTTTCTTGGCCAATGCGGTCTTCAACGTAGATACAAATGTTGTCGCTGATTGTGGGAGTACAACGGCATCACAATATGCTGGCACCATTTTCTCGCATGTCTCCCATGGCAGAAGCTGGGTGCGATAGTCGGCAAACTGGTCTGAATTGACGATATACAGGTCGCCGTTTTTCAACCCATCCGCAAGGTATGAGAGAAGGCATGCCTCAAGGTCGATTCGATTCATCGTGCCTGCTTTGTGATCGATGATGACCAGTTTTTGCCAGCGCGGAGAGGCAAATGAGAGCGAAATGGACGTTGTGATCACGTCATCTTTAGCCGCTTTAACAGAGCAATTTTGAACCAACACTGTTTGCAACGAAAGCAGGTTTTGTAGTGAGGAGTCGGGGGCGGCCGCTTCGATTTTGAGCAAATCGGCAAGGCGAAGGAGGACGGTTCGATGGCGATGGCAGTATGAACGAAGCAGGGGTAAGTAGTTGTTGTTTTGCAACGCGGTCAACTGCTGGAGCGTTTTTTCATAGTACGTTACGCCGCCCCCATCGGTGATAATGACGCGAACGTGTTGTCCAAATCGGGCATCATCTGTGTCATGGGCAGACGTGACGATCTCATCCATCGTGTTGACCATTTGATCGATCAACATCTGCTTTTGTTCACGCAACAATTTGAGCTTTTTCTTGCCATGATGATGCATCAATGCAATACGCCGCAGGAACATCATTCCCAACTGATCCCTAACACGCCGTTGCATCTGGTTGACGAGACAAAGGAGAAGGGTCAATTGGCGTGGCTTTGTTGTCACATCAAGCATATCCCCCACCTCCATCTGATACGCTTGGGTCGCAAATTGGGCGATTTTGGTCGGCCGGAGTGCGGCGAGATGAGGGGTCGGATCGATGATGCTTTCCAACCCAATCAACTGTTTTTCCCACGCATAAATTTGTCTCAACGTGGCGGTCGCCGGTAATGTTTTGATCTGTGTAAACGGGTAGCGCGTTTCATTGGGCGGCCGTTCGAGTAACTTCTCTAACGCTTTTTGCTCCGCATCAGACAGCTGGGCAGTCGCTTGCTGGTACAGTTTCGTCTCAACTTGGGTGCGAATATGATTGACCATCCGATCCAGCGTGCTGTATGCAGGCAGTTCAAAGCGATGGACAATCAACTGCTCGATAGCGACGTTGATGAGGTCAGCCGGATCGCTCATCGTTTGTGCGGCCTGTTCAATGAGCGGTTTGAGCGTTGTTTTCCCGCCTTGACGATACGGTTTGATGTTCAGGTAACGATGAATCGCACGTCGATACCGAAACCGTGTGGTGGCTGTCACGATTTCAGGTTGGTCAAATAAAGATGTTTGGTATGACCTGTTGATCTGCTGGGCAATGTGGGCGAAAAGTTGTTGAGAAACCTGTTCTGCTTGAGGCAGATAACCGATTCGCTGAAAACATTTCAGGTAAACCATCAACTGTAAGCGGGATGATTCTCCTCTTGCTGTTTCGTTCACAAACTGCTCCTCTTCTGCCGTCGTTGTGAAGAATCGCGTCAGCTCATCAACTGTCATCGTTTGCTGTAGGGATGGATAGGCGGTCCGTTCACGCATTGTCATCGGCTCGGTTCTCCTCTTTTACTCGACCAAGTTTGATTAAAAACGATCATTTTTACTATAATAAAGTTTGTACGAAAACCACTGATAATACGATAAACTATCTTGTCAATAATTGGGTTTTCATGCAACTATTTATGAACAAGACGAGAACAGTCGCTTATTTACGTGTTTCTACAGCCAGTCAGGATATTGAGAAAAACAAAAATGACATCCTCCACTTTGCCAACGAAAATAGTTTGGGGCAAGTAGAATGGGTTGAAGAGCTGGCTTCAGGACGCATCTCATGGCGAAAAAGAGAGATTGCACACATCATTGACCAGCTTGGAGCTGGGGATAATGTGATTGTCAGCGAACTCTCCCGGCTCGGCCGCTCCATGCTTGAGTGCATGGAAATTCTCTCGGTTGCTTCTCAAAAACAGATTAACCTTTACGCGGTCAAAGGCAATTGGCGACTTGATCAGTCGATTCAATCGAAAGTGTTGGCGATGGCATTTGCAATGGCGGCCGAGATTGAGCGTGACTTAATTAGCCAGCGCACGAAAGAAGCATTAGCTGCCAAGAAACGAGCTGGTGTGAAATTGGGGCGGCCGAAAGGAAGTGGCACAAGCAAGCTCGATAAGTATCGGCCGGAGATTGAAGCATTGCTCCAAACCGGTTCAACACAACGATATATTGCCAGTCGGTACAACACCACTGAGTCGAATTTGAGCCGTTGGATGAAAAAACACGGGCTACAGCGCCAAAAACAGTCGCCAAACGTATGAATCTGCTCCCACTATGATAATTTTTTACACGTATCCCGAATCACCCCGTACCAGTAGATACAACAAAACGATCGAGCAAAACACTACCACGCTATCGTATCTTTATGGACAACCACATGGAGGTACACAGGAATGGTACAAATGGAAACATGGGACAAGATCAGGCAGATGCATCACAACGAAAAAAGAAACTGTCATCAAAGGTCGCACCGTGGGGTAATTCTCTAATTCGTCAGGCGTAAGCATAAAGGTTACAAGCGATAATCCGCGTGAAATTCGGGTGAATTTTCATGCTTTTTCTTCCTTGAAATAATGTGACATAAGAGACGTTATGTCACATTATTGTGATACAATAATCAGATGCAGCCAACGCCTTTTCAATCTCCGCTTACTCCAGCCATTACCAGTGTCAGCACCGACGAGATGTTGACCGACCTGTTCATCCGCTCGAAACGTGCGGCCGCCACGAAAGAGGCTTACGGCCGTGACATCGCCATCTTCCGTGAATTTACGAATGATGTACCACTGCAAACGATGACAGTTGAAACACTCTTGTCGTTTGCCGAAGCGATTGCTGAAACGGATGCGGCCGTTGCCACCCAACGCCGCATTCTGTCGTCGATTAAATCGCTGTTCACATATGGGCATAAGATCGGCTATCTGCCCTTCAACACGGCGAAGATGGTTAACCTGCCGACGGTCGAGAACACGTTGACCGAGAAGCTGCTGCCCGAATCTGATGTGATCGCCATGATCCGTCTGACTGAACGGCCGCTCGATCTTGCTATCCTCATTACGCTGTATGCCACTGGGATGCGGGTCTCTGAACTGTGTGCGCTGCAATGGCGCAATTTCAATCGGGAGAACAAAACGGTGAGCTGGTTTAGCGTGAAGTCAAAGCGCACGATTACGCAGTTGATAGAAGCGAAGGCGTTCTGGAATGCGCTGGATGGCCTGACGCGCCGCAATTTTGCTTTTGTGTTCGTGACCCAGAAAAAGACAGCGATTAGCCGCCAGCATGTGGATAGATTGGTGAAAAAGGCGGCCGTGCGAGCCGGTGTTAAAGATGCCCATCTCGTCTCCCCCCACTGGCTACGCCATGCCAAAGCAAGTCATGCTTTGCAGAATGGTGCGTCGATTGCGCTGGTGAGCCGCGAATTGGGGCATAGCAGCATTGCGATTACGAGCATGTATACCCATGCACGGCCGGACGATTCCGGCGCGGGATATTTGAAATTGTGAATATCTTTCTCCATCATATACAGTAAATTTATATTGCGGCAAGCAGTCTTTCTTCTCCAATGACTTTAGTTGAATACCAGTGGAATGAACATTCTCAGGCACGGATATTGCTGAACTAGGTTTGGTTTCCATGCACTGAATGGTTCAGACTCAAACAACGTATATGGTATCGGGTTATCGTTTCACCCAAGTACGCACTGACCAACTCAAGCGCGTCGATCAGCACGATGCTGATTTTAGAACTTATGATGCACAAAAGTGGCAGTTGGTGACACGTATGTTAAACACCCCCCGTTAACGTACTTGTTGAAAATTAGACGGTTAATTAAGCGAAATCAACGAGCCAATAGCGTGTTGTTTTGCGCTCCCCTGTACGCTTCATAATGCCTTTAGCGACCAAATCATTGAGATCACGATTGGCGGTTGCGCGTGATGTTTGTTTGTTGATGCTCATGTAGTTTTTGACGCTGACCCCACCCGTAAACCCTTTGAAATTTTCTTGGAAAATGCGGCGTAATAATTTGTGCTGTCTCTCATTCAATTGGCTGGCGTATTGGTCATAAAAGTGCGTTTTCTTGATGAGAAATTCCATTGATTCAATGGTGAATTTTTGCGCCTCGATGATGGTGTTTCCAAAGTAGTTGAGCCAGTTGGTTATCTCGCTACTTCGTTGATCGTGTTCAAATGCAGCATAGTAGTCTTTTCGTGATTTGAGGATGGTTTGGGAGACTGCGATAAATGTTGGCCGACCAATAGATTGCGCCAAAGATTTTTCAATCAATACGCGGCCGACCCGGCCGTTACCATTTTCAAAAGGGTGGATGCGCTCAAAATAAATGTGGCAAATTCCCGCCCGGATGATAGGTGATAACTGCTGACTGATACCGTTAAACCAAGTGATAAATGCGCCCATTTCATCCGGCACAATTCGAGAAGGGGGAGCTTCATAATAGACCTTATCGGAAATAAAAATCGATGAGAGAAACTGTCTCAACGGGTGAACGATTACTCACTCGAAGGTTATGTAATCCACAAGCAATTTCCATAACCAAATCATCGAATCCTTCTTTTTTGTTGCGAAACACATGCTTGACAATATGACATCGTTTGACACC
>CALECP010000042.1 GCA_937949915.1 uncultured Anaerolineae bacterium | reverse complement strand
GCTTATACAGGTATAGTCATATTCTACATGATTCAGAGTGATGGTTTCAAAAGTCTTTGTGAAAATGTTATTTAGTTTTGTTTCAGTGTTCTTGTTTTGTTGTTCAAAGGCAACAACCAGGGAATGGATTGTGGAGGGCGTCAGGGGGTAGGGAGTCAGGGGGTCAGGCAGCCCTTGTAATTTTTGTAGGGAGGGTTGGAGAAATTCTACTTCTTTGCGCGTTTAACTCTCCAACATGACTCAATGCAATAAATAAAATCAATACGATCATTATGTATGATACTAGCTGTCTCGTTCTGCTTGTTATGATATCCATCTGATACTTTCCTGTATTTACGGTTCTCAATTGATTGACCGTTTTAATAATTCTGCTCGTTCTACACAAGGCATAGATACCAATATAATAACAAGGTAATTGTTACAAAACCTCTAACAATATAGCAATTATCTATAACGGTGGCGTTCGATGTGTTATGTTCGGTGCCGTTGCATACGATTATTCGGAAAAATTATATGAGTAAAACACAACCAGAAGAATTGTTTTTTGAATTGTTACGAAAAAGTTTGAATCATTATGATGATGCCGAGTGGCTGGGTAAACAGTCGCCGTTGGCATCGCCCTATTTTTTGGGCGAGCGGTTGGTGGGTATACCTAATGGTGATACGGCACGGGTGCGAGGACAGTTATTTCAGGAGATGGTTGTAGAGGCGTTTGATGAGTTGTGGGGAAGGGATGTGCCTGCTTCGCAACAGCGATTTAAGAAGATGGTGCGGGATGAGCGACTTGAGGCGGACAACCAAGGGGCGTTGTATGCGTGTTATCTGCTCGATTTGCGGTATTTGCGCCGTTACTTTACAAAAAATCGGCCGGATAAACGGATGAAGTCGATAGCTGACTATGTTAGTGTTGCTGAACCCAGTCTCTATTTGCATGTAAAAAGTGCGCGGCAACGGTTGGGCCACCTTTTGCTCAAACGGACGCAACCGATTTTGCGGCCGGAATCCCCCACTGTCCCCCAACGCTTTGTCGGCCGTACTGTCGTGTTAGACCAAATTATTGACACGTTGCACGCTGGCCAATCTATTAGCCTGACAGGGATGGGCGGTATGGGAAAAACGACGTTAGGCGCGGCCGTGGCCGAGAGATGGGAGGGGCGCACATTTTGGTTTACAGTCCGGCCGGAATTGAACGACCATGTACAAAGTTTCTTATTTGCTTTGGCTGACTCGCTCAAACATCAGGGGCAGAGGCAATTATGGACATACCTACGCGCACAAACAGTGCAAACAGATGAACAAGAGCCAAGCGGACTTTTGAACAGTATCGTCATAGAAGCGTTAAGAACAGACTTGAGCCACATTGCACCAGGCACATATCTGATTTGTATTGATGAGTCTGATCGTCTGCTGTCGGCCGAACACCACCCCCGCTACACAGCCCACCAAGCATTGATCGAAGTGATCGATATGATCCAAACATACCTTCCCTTGCTCTTGATTGGGCAAAAACCGATTGTAGATACGATGGCGCATATTGCGTTGGCTGGGTTGAACGTAGGAGAAACGGAAACATTGATCAAACAATCGGGCGACACATTAACACAGACCGAGATCACAGCCCTGCATACATACACAAAAGGCGCGCCCCGCTTGCTGATGGTGGCGACATTGTTATTGACACAAGGAGAAGATGTTCTCGCTTTGTGGTCGGCCGAAAAATCACCCAACCTACAAACATTGTTCACGCGGTTGTGGCAACGGCTGTCTGACGAAGAGCGAGAAATGGTTTCTTACTTATCTGTTTTCCAACAACCTATACCATTAGACGGCTGGAAGGCGCATACAAAAGCGATCAAATCATTAAAGACACGAGGCATTATCGAAACAGCGGCCGATAGCACGATTCAACTGTTTACAACGTTTCGCTGGCACATTTATCAGCATGAATTACTGCAAGAGCAGCGTGTGGCATACCATAAACAAGCGGCCGCGATGTACGCATCCCTGGGCGAATTTACAAATGCGGCGATTCATTACAAAAAAGCGGGTGATTATTTAGCGGCATTTCAGGTGTGGTATCCGTACCGTGACATCGAGCTACTGCGCGGACATGGGGTAATTGTACGGCAATTATTTGAGTCGATCACGGCCGCTCAGTTACAGGGCAACTATGTCGATGAATTAAACGCGCTGAAAATGCGGTTGGACAAGATGGAGGGGCGACTGAGCAATGTAGCGACACGAGCCGAAGTCACCAAATGGTCAGATGACAGCGAAGCCGCGGCCGAGGCACACCGGTTAGCGGCCGAGAGTAATTGGCTGATGGGTCGAACGAGAAAAGCAGACATGCAATTAGACGATGCCCTTGAGATTTATAGCCGCGTCGCCCAAAAAACAAGCCTCATACATTTTCGTCGGGGCAATATCGCCGTCAAACACAACATCGATCAAGCTCAACGCGCGAAAAAAGCAATCGCGTATGAACTCGCCCGGCTCACCGGCCGTATCGCTAACGCGGCCGGTGATTTTGCCGAAGCACAAGCACAATATGAAAACGCTCTTCACATCGCCATCTTGCTAAAAGATAAGCAAAAAGAAGCCAATATCAACAGCTTTTTAGCGCAATTATTGGCACAGATAGGCCAGTTTGAAAAAGCAATCGCGTATGCCAACAAGTACATTGATTTTTGTGAAAAAACGCACGATCACCTTCACGCAGAAACGATGCGGGCAGAAATTGCTGGCATGAATCTGCAAGTGGGGAAGTTTGAGACAGTGATCGAATTAGGCGAAAAATCGTTGGCTATTTTGAAGCGAATTGGTCATACATACATGCAGTCAAAAGTAAGCACCTATTTGGCGGAAGCACATTATGAGGTGGGCAATTTAGAAAAAGCAAAGCAGTATGTGCGTCAAGTTTTTCATATCGAGGAAACGGCCGATCTCCCCTACGCCCTGTACACATTTGGTCTGGTGCAGAAGGCGGAAGGAGAAGCAGATAAAGCGATCAGCACATTTCAGCAAGGGATCACGATTGCTGTCCAGACCAATGACCGGTTTATCGAAGCCTATTTACAACGGGAGCTAGGCGTACTGTATCAGGCACACTTTGAAAATGAGGCATCTATCCAATCTCTCAACCGCGCCGTCGATTTGTTCAAACGGATGGGGCTAGAAAGCGAATTGAAAGCCACACAACAGGCATTGGTCGGCTAGGGTTTGTATATCACGCCAAACTCGCTCCCTGCATCATCATTGTGCGAGTCTGCTGTGACGCGGCCGGGCAACTGTTTATTTCGTATATCCCAATATATTCTGAACAATCGAAAATTTTTCGCGCTCAACTCAAATAATTGCTCAGTATATGACAGCCTCAATTACTATCTTCTACACTTCTACAAAAAAAGCGTCATATTTATAATA
>CALECP010000041.1 GCA_937949915.1 uncultured Anaerolineae bacterium | reverse complement strand
GCTTATGTGCGGAATGGGCTGGCTTTTCTATAATCAGGTAATCGAAGCGTAGAGACACAAGATTTTGTGTCTCTCTTCTACGATAATAAACGACGCAAACAATGCAAACGTAAGATGTTAAGAAAGAGACGCAAGATGTTGCGTCTCTACGAGAATATATGGTCAGATATACAAACACCCTCAATCTAATCGCGGCCGTCGGGCTGCTCTCTCTCTTGGGCATGATCTTTCTGTTTGCACCCACCGAGATGACAATGGGCAACGTGCATCGGCTGCTTTATTTTCATGTCGGTACGGCATGGGCGGCCGCGCTCACCTTTTTTGTTGCGCTCGTTTGTGGCTTTCTCTATTTGCGTTCTCGCAACGAAAAATGGGACATCATCAGTCTATCGTCTGTCGAGATCGGGCTGGTGCTGTTTACGATGACGATTGCGGCCGGATCGATTTGGGGCTACCCCGTATGGGGAACATGGTGGATATGGAGTCCGCGCCTGATCGGTGTGACAGTGACATGGCTGGTGTATGTCGCCTATTTCATGCTCCGCAGTGCCATTCCCAACCGAGAGCAACAAGCGCGATTTGCGGCCGTATATGTGATGCTGGCGTTCGTGACTGTGATCGTGACGTATCTCAGCGTGCGTTTTTTGCGTGATATTCATCCCATCGTCGTGGGCGGCGCAACGGAAGCAGTCTCGTCGGCCGGGGCAGCCCAGGGAGAATCAGAATTTGTCAGTGGATCAGAATCGATTCGCATGATAGTGACGCTCAACTACTCCTTTCTGGTATTCACACTGATCTACATCGCCTGGTTAGCCAACCGCTATCGGCTAGAGATACTATCGCGCACGGCCGAGCAGTTAAAAGCCCGCACCATCACGCGCTTGCAGGGGTAAGTCGGTGTGTCAGGTTGGTGTTGGGCATGTGTTCCGGTACGGGATGAATCCCGTACCTGTCTGGAGGAAAACCCGTTGAAAACGGGTTATTGTTTACTCCTTCAAGCCTGTTTTAATCAATTTACCCATGCACGGCAAAACATACCAATCGGCCGCGCTCTTCTACTGACAAACTGAAATACTGAGTCACTGACGCACTAAAAAAACATGATCTACCTAACCATTCTCCTCCAAACACCCATCGACGATGCAAACAAATTCAACGGCTATCTGCTGCTGGGTTATGGCGTGATGTGGTTGATCGGCATGGCGTATATGCTTTATCTTTATAGTCGCCAGCGCAACATTCGGGAAGATGTGCGCGTATTACAAACATTGCTCGAAAATGAAAACGACATGTGATTCGTAACGGATCATACGGTAGGCACGGCCGTTTTGCTGGATAATGTGTGCAATGATGACGCAAACACATCTAGGAATTTAGATCATGGAACAAAAAAGCAGTATCTCACTAGGCAATCGCTCCTTTTCAATGGCAACCGTTTTGTTCACGCTGTTTGGCGTGTTATTGGTCGGCTTCTTGATCTACGGATCATTTAACCAACCGGCCGACGAAACGGCCGCCACCATGCTCCTCGGCACAGACTCCTTTCCCACCCTTGCACTACTCGCTTTTATCGGCGGCTTATTTAGCTTTTTATCGCCGTGTACCCTGCCGATTTTGCCAGCATATTTCGCATTCGCCTTCCGGGGCGGCCGTACAACAATCGCCGCCAACACGATGGCGTTCATGCTGGGGCTTGCGTCGATGTTTAGCTTGCTCGGTGCAGGCGCAAGCGTACTGGGCAACCTCCTCTTTCAAAGCCAGCAATTGATCTTGATCGCGGGCGGGGCTGTCATCATTTTGCTCGGCATCATGAGTTTGTTGGGCGGCGGCTTTTCCGGCTCGATGGGCGCGGCCGAACAGCAACATTCACGCACGATGGGCGGCTCGTTCATCTTCGGTCTCACGTTTGCGGTCGGCTGGTCTAGCTGTGTCGGCCCCATTCTCGGCATCGTCCTCTCCCTCGCCGCCACCACTGCCTCTGTCACCAATGGCATGATGCTCCTCTTTATCTACGCGGTTGGTCTCGGCTTGCCGCTCATTCTCGTCTCCGTCTTCATGGGACGCTTGCCCAAAAACAATATCGTGTGGCGCATGTTGCGCGGCCGGGGCTGGATGGTCGAAGCCCCCGTCTGGGTACCGGCCCTCGCCTGGGGCTTCGGCGCATGGTTGGTCGGTCTACCCCTCCTCCGCTATGCGTTCCCCACCTGGGACATCGACGCAAACCCATTGCTTGAATGGGAATTAAACATCAGCCGTCTCTACATTCCTTTCAGCTTCAGCGCAATTGAGATCGGCGCGTTTGTGTTGGCTTTGGTGGCGGCCGTCGTCATCGCCATCGCCATCAGCGACAGTCCCAAAACGATGCTCACCCTGCACTCTACCCAACTGTTTACCGGCGTTTTATTCTTGCTGATGGGCGTATTGCTCATCAACAACAAATTGTCTGTATTCGCCAGCTTAGAAGGCACAGGGCTGGCTGAACGCCTCCTTGATTTTGAGTATCAATTTTTGGAACGTTTTGGGCAATAATCAGTCAGCTAAATAAATACAAATGAACGAACAAACACGCCGTTTCAACTTTCGCTTTTTTATTGGTATCGCAGCGATTGCTATGCTTGCCTTGCTGTTCATCGGCCGGATGCAGCGTCAAAACACGCCTGCACTCAGTTCGGCCGATTTCGATCCCGACAAGTCAGATGTGGCTGCCATTCCCGATGGGCTGGGCGGTGTACAAAAAGGACAGATCGCGCCCGATTTCACGCTGCTCAACGTCGATGGGGATGAAATATCGCTTTCTGACTACGCAGGAAAAGGAGTGATCGTCAATTTTTGGGCGACGTGGTGTGCGCCGTGTCGCTTTGAAATGCCAGAGTTCGAGGCAGCACACGAGAAGTATGAGGAAGATGGCTTGGTGATTCTCGCGCTGGATCAAGATGAAGCGGCCGAAACAGTCATATCCTATTTTGATGAAGAGATGGGGTTGACATTTACGCGGCCGTTACTCGACGAAAATTTTGTGATCGCATCCCAATACGGCGCATTTGGCGCATTGCCCACCACCGTCTTTGTCTTGCCCGACGGCACAGTGGAGCGCGTTCATCGTGGGCCGCTCAATGAGTCGTTGCTCACGCAATTTGTCGAGGCAATTTTACCGTAGACGGCCGTACCAACACCCACACGGCCAGCACAAACATCACCGTCATAATGGCAGCCGAATACAAACAGTAAAGACAATACGCTCCAATCTCGGCCGCCTCTAGCCACGTCAGCCACGCTGTAAACAAAAAGCCGATGATCACTAAAATCGGCACAACCTTCGTCACGATTCTTTGGAGCGATGGCAACAGGTCGCTGCTCCACACCAGCAAGAACAGCCCCGCATACCCGATCATGCCAATCGTGGCGATAGAAAATGGGCCGATGGCTGCATATTCGGCCGTGGGGCCACTCACATTAAAACAATCGAGCGGCACACCCTGACGCTGCAAAAAGCCACCGCTGCTGCCACACGCTGGCAATATCTGCCCATCGTGAAACAGATACAGATAAAACGCCACCACCAATCCAGCGACGGAAAGAGCCTGAATAAAACGCAATTGCCACTTCATAAGAAGCTAGAGATAGCCCCGTAGGGACATGGCGCACCATATCCCTACGGGGCAGGTTTCGTGTAAGCCCTAACTATTTAACTTACGATTCTAACGCGACAGTCTCGGTCGTACCGGTTGTGCAAGTTGCGCCCGGTTCCGGTGTTTGTGGGCCATTGAGGTACGCATCCAAAAATAGCTGCACACGTGGATCGTCGGGGCTATCCGCTTCCATTTGAATGCCCCATGCTGTCAGCACAAGCGCACTTTGCAGGTTTGGATACGGGCTGACCAACGCAAACGGTTGTCGCCGCGCCAATTTTTCAATGTCACTCACTGTACCTTCATCAAGATCGGGCTGATAGGCGATCCAGACGGCACCATGCTCCATCGAGTGAATGGCGTGTTGGGGCTTCACAGGCTCGTCGTACACTTGGCACTTTTGCCATGTGGGGTTATGCACACCGCCGTTAGGTGGCAGTGCTTCAAATTCATACACCATACCGGCATCATGCTGGTTGCCAACGGGGGCTTCGTCAACATTGGTATCGGGTGGGGCGATGCGCTCTAACAAGCTGCGTTTTTCAGCGATTTCTTCTTCGCGTTCAACGGCCGCCTCAGTCGCCTGTGCTTCACGGGTCATTACTTGATCGCCGACCGTCACCGGTTCAGCACCGCAAGCCACGGCCGCCATTACCAATAAAATCATCATACCAAATAGGGCAAATTTCTTCTTCATCTTTATCATTCTCACTATTGACTACTCATTGTTATTGCCGTCCCACCTGCACAAGAGGCAAACGGTTCGGGTGCTTGGATACCTGATTTGAACTCGTCCAAAAATTGGGCAATCCGCGCATCATTGACATCATCTACTTCCAATTGCACCCCCCACGCTGTCAGCACAACCGGGCTGCGAAGCCCCGGATACGGGCTGATGATCACCCACGGATCGATCCCGATCTCGTTTTCTAGCACCGCCCGGTCGCGGGGGTGCATGTCTGGCTGATACGTGACCCATACCGCGCCATGTTCCATCGAATGCAGCGCGTGTTTGGGATACACCGGGTCGAAATAGAGACCACATGTTTGCCACAGCGGGTGATGGACACCGCCGCGTGGGGGAATTTCGCCAAACGGGATTTCAAGGGTCGCGTCATGGTCGCCAAATGGCGCGTCTGTATCGACGATTGCGCCATCGGGGGCATATTCTGCAACAACATCCATGCGGACGACACTGACGGCCGCGGACATATCACTTGCTTCTTGCTGAATCGCGTCTACGGTCGCAATGGCAACCGGTACATCGGGGTCGGCCGTGGGGGTCGCATCTATATCGGCATCGGCCGCACAACCGACCAACAGCCATACGCCTAGCAAGACAAGCAGTGCGCTATGCCTCAACAGGCTTAAATTGTGTATTGTAAAGCGTGGCATAAAGTCCTTCTCTGTGCAGCAGTTCATCATGTGTTCCTTGCTCCACCAATTTTCCTTGATCGAGAACTAGAATTTTATCGGCCGACAAAATCGTAGACAACCTGTGTGCGATCACCAGGCTGGTACGATTGTCTGTCACCCGTGTCAGTGCTTCCTGAATCAACGCCTCTGAAATCGAGTCGAGGCTAGAAGTCGCTTCGTCCAACACCAAAATACGTGGATTTTTGAGCAGCACACGGGCGATAGCGATCCGTTGTCGCTCGCCGCCACTTAAACGATACCCTCTTTCACCCACAACGGTGTCATAATGATCGGGCAAACTCATAATAAATTCATGGATATTGGCATCTTTGGCGGCCGCGATCATCTCGCTTTCAACCGCGTCCGGCCGTGCATACAGCAGATTAGCGCGAATCGTATCGTAGAACAGATACGTCTCTTGCGTCACCATGCCGATACTGTCCGCCAGCGAATCGAGCCGCACATCCCGAATATCGATCCCATCGATCAAGATGCGCCCTTCACTCGGATCATACAAGCGCGGCAACATATAGGTCACGCTCGTTTTGCCCGCGCCAGATGGCCCAACCAACGCGACTAGCTGCCCAGGCTCAATCGTAAAGCTAACATCTTCCAACGCCCATTCACGATCCAAAATACGGGTCACGTTGGGTGCATCGTCGTCCTCTTTTTGTTTGCCGCGCTTCACTTTGAAACTGTTTTTCGCGCCCCAGCCCATGCGCTCCACATCGGTCAGCCCAGCTTGCTTGCCGCGCTCCTCGTAGCGAAAGTACATGTTGTCAAATTCGATTTTGCCAGCCACGGCCGGAAGGTCGGCCGCATTCGGCTTTTCCGCGATCTCAACCGGAATATCTAACGCTTCAAACACACGCTCGAAACTGACCATGCTCTGAGCAAATTCGACCGGCGCATTGGTCAGCGACATCAACGGCCCATACATTTGCCCGATGTAGCTGCCAAACGCGACAATCGTACCGATGCTAAATGAGCCACGCAGCACCAGCCAGCCACCCAGCCAAAAGACAAGCGCACTCCCGATAGCACTGGCGATACTGAGCGACAAAAAGAACCAGCGAAAAATAACAGCTTGACGAATCCCAATATCGCGCACGTTGACCGCTTGCTGACCAAATTTATCCGCTTCGTGTTGCTGACGGCCGAACAGCTTGACCAACAACGCGCCACTGACATTGAGCGTCTCGTTCATAATCGCGTTCATCTCGGCGTTGTATTCCATCGACTGACGGCGCAGATCGCGCAAAGTGACAGCCACTCGCCGTGCCGATACGATAAAGACTGGCACAATGACGAGCGCGATCAGCGTCAGCCGCCATTCTAGGAGCATCATCACCGTGAGCGTAATGGTGACGGCGACAACATTGGAAACCATGTTCATCAATGTCGATGTGACCGCCTGTTGCGCCCCCACCACATCGTTGTTGAGCCGCGACATTAATTCGCCGGTACGGGTGGCGGTGAAAAAGCGCAACGACATACGCTGCATGTGGTCGTACAGAGCGCGGCGCAGGTCGCAGATGATGCCTTCGCCCACTTGTGCGCTCCAGTTGCGCTGCAACACCCCGACCAGACCGTTGATGACCGGAACAGCCACCATGCCGAGCGCAAGCCAGTTGAGGCGTGTCCCGTTGCCGTTGGGTAGCGTGTTGTCGATCAAGTCTCGAAACAGGAGCGGCGGTACGGCCGTCAAGCCGCTAATGATCGCTATCGTAACAAATAGCCCGATCACTTTTTGGCGGTATGGCAGAGCGAAAGTCCAAACACGTTTGAGCAGGTCACGTGTGACTGTTGGCTTGTTTTTGTCACTGGCCTGCACAAAGGCGAACCAGCTACTATTAAATCCCATCTACCTATTGTAACTCTACTTTCCGCTAACTGGTGTTTGACAGAAAGAAAAAATTGTGCGTGGGTTGAAAACAGTATTTTTTGAGCAAAAATTGTGCATTCATCGTTCAAAATCACGCTCAAAAACTGTACGATTTTGGTCTGATTTCTACGAAAATCAACCACGCACAAAACAGTCACTTTGTCAAATATGACTTAGCGGAAACTAGAGTTGTAATGAATTGTGATGAACTTTGGGAATTTAGGATGATCAGTATGTTGGCATTGTATACGTCAAGCATATAGCTGTGCGTAGAGTTGGTCGATGGCGGCAACGTGTTGATCGATACTGTTGACGGGCTGAATGTTGGCGCGGAGGTGGGCAAGCACGGCCGGATCGTCTCCGATGCGGCGCAGGAGTGTGGCTAATGCGGCCGCATCCCCCGGCGGAAAAAGATAACCATCGACCCCGTGCCGAATTTTTTCGGTGGCAGCCCCGATGCGGCTGGCAATGATCGGCGTTCCGGCCGCAAATGTTTCGTCAATCGTCAGAGGAGATGCTTCGTACCACAAGGTCGGCATTACAAATAGGTCGGCCGCGCTCAATTGTTGCCATACGTCGTCATGCGAAATACGGCCGACCAAGCGAATGCCGGGATGCGTGATCAGCGATTGTAACCGTGCTGCATAGGCGGGGAATGTGTCCAAGCTCCCGGCGATAGTCAACTGAAAGCGGCCGTGCGGCAATTGATTAAACGCTTCGATCAGCACATGTATCCCTTTTTGTTCCGCGATGCTGCCAACGTACAAAACGTGCAATTGTGTGTCGTTGCGCGGTGGGGCTGGCACAAGATCGGGCAGAGTAATGCCGTGTGGAATGACGACAAAGTTAGCCCGGTCGAACCCAGTTTCGCTGTAGATGGTCTGGACAAAATGGGTGGGTGCGATGACGGCGGCCGCGTGAGCAAGGATCGGCCGTAACCGTTTGGCACGGGCAGCCATCAATGGGGCAACGGCGTGGGCGGCCGTCTGCCGGTCTCCAAGCCCGCCCCGCGCCAGCACACATCGGCCGCAATTGTGCCAGCGTGCATCGGGCCCCGCGCATACCGTTTGGTCGGTATTGGTCAGCAGTTGGGCGTTCACACACGGATACCAGTAATCGTGCAGGGTGACGACATACGGAATGCCGAGCGCACGGATCGCGCTCACTATTTCGAGCGGCCAGCCCATCAAATGTTGGATATGCACGATGTCAAAACGGTGCAAAATTTCGCCCAGCGCGAACTGCAATTGTGGCTGGTGGATGCTATTGATCAAGGTGGTGGCGCGTGACGGCCGCCCGACGGCGACCCGATGGACGGTGACAGCCTCTTCAACGACACATGAGCCGATGGCGGCCGGGGTGATCACATGTACGTCATGCCCTAACGCGGCCTGACAGGTAGCCAATTGGCGCGTATAGAGTTCTGTCCCGCCTGTGTGATCGGGATGATATTGGTGGACAATGTGCAAAATTCGGCCGTGTTGCATCACTTTTTTGCCATTTTTTATACTTACTTTTCCCATTTCATTATTTTCACTTTCCAAAATCGCTATTTCTATGTTACACCGTTTCTCACTGTTTCCGTTTACCGATTTTGCCGCAGCCATACTTGGATCGACTTGGCGCGGTAGTGTCCCATCTTTTCAAGTTTGGCGTGGCATTGTTCGGCCGTGGGAATATCATGATCGAGTTGGGCGAGTCCGTAGGTGGCGAGGGTGCGGTCGGCCGCATTTTTTATTTGGTCAGTCAGGGTGAGCGCGGCCGTGAAGGCTTGTTCGGCCGCGTCTTTTTCCTCCACACGCCGATACACATCACCCAACGCCAACTGCGCCTGTACTGTGCGTTCCACATCATTTTGCGCCTGTGCGATAGCCAAACTCTGTTCAAAACAATCTCGCGCTTTCTCTGGATCATCTTTCTGTCGCCATTCAAGCAGCCCTAAATCACGCAATAAAATCGCGTGCATATCTGGCTCATTACGTTCTGCGAGCAAAGCGAAGGCGCGATCAAGATGGGAACGGGCTGCCTGAAAGTCGCCCTGCCATGTCAGCACTTCCGCGATGTTTGAATGAAGCATCAGGTGTTGGGGCATGGTCGGGACTGTTTTGCTTAGGGCATCGGTATATAGGCGCAAGGCGGCCGTATATCGCCCCTGTAATCGCGCCAAATAACCACGATTGAGCAATAACATAAACAGATTGCGACTATTTTGGACGGCGACAGCGATGGTGTGCGCCTGCTCGTATTTATGGTCGGCCGCTTCATACGCGCCTTGCACTTTCAGCATGACTCCTTCCAAATACAACGCCAAACCATGCAACCGTTGATTGCCTGTTTTGTTTGCCTGGGCGATACAATCGGCGATCAATGGTTTGGCTAAGGCAAACTGTTGGGTACGAATATATTGTCCTGCCAAGTTGTAGGAGAGAGCAGGAATTTCGTCAGTCGCGCCGATTTTGTGCGCTTGGGTCAGGGCGGTATGCCAATGAGTGAGGGCGGCCGCGGGATCGCTACGGCGTGTCAATTCTCCTTTGATCCGGCCGAGCGTAATCTGTGTCTGTGCATCTGCCAATGGTTCTGCTTGGTCGAGCCATGTATGCGCTGCATTAACTTGATTGAGCCGTGTGGTCACATGAGCAAGCGCGGTCAAGATGCGCCCTTTCAATGATTGAAGGGCGGTGGGCGATGCGGTTTCTTCGGTTAAAGCGAGTGCTGTTTTGAGGTAAACGGTCACTTGTTCGTGCAAACCGCGATCAAACAAAAACGTGTATGTCGCCACAATCCCTTCGACGAATTGATAATCCAATTGTTGCACCAACGCGCCATCCAGTGCCATCCGAATGTTGTTGATCTCTTGCGTTAGAGCAATTTCGTCGTGGCGGTTGGCTTGGGCAAAGGCGATGTAGTAGGCGATTTTGCGACTGTATGCTTCTTTGCCGGACAAGAAATCGTGGGCGTATTGGCTCAATAGCTGGTGCAATCGGTAGCGGCCGTTGCCCGCTTTTTGCAGCAGTCCCGCATGGTGTAGTTCGCGCAAGATCGTTTTTGTGGTCTGTGGCACGAGGGCGAGAATGTGGGCGGCCGCCTCTACAGTAAATGGTTCGCCATCAAACACACCCAACTGGGCAAAATGACGTTGGCGCACCGTAGACAGTTGTTGATAGCTGAGGTTGAATGAAACGCGAACGCTCAGATCGTCATATTCGAGGGCGGCGAGGCGAGCGTGTTCCGGCCGCAATTCGTCGGCTAAAAATTCGGCCGCGCTCCAATCAGCATCCATCGCCAGCCGTTGCGCCACGATGGTGGCGGCCAAGGGTAAATTGCCGATCATGCGAGCGATTGCGGCAAAGGCGGCCGCTTCTTGGGAAACGCGCTGTTTGCCTAAAATCGTTTCAAATAACGCAAGCGTCTGGTCGATACTATCGAATGGTTTCACGTCGATTACCTGTGTCCCCAACGGTGGGCGCACAGCACGGGAGCGGGTGGTGAGCAGGAGAGAACTGTTTTTGCTGTCCGGCCGGAACTGATCGATTTGCTCTCGTGTTCGCACATCGTCGAGGACGATTAAGATGTTTTTCCCTGCCAGTGCAGAACGCACACGCAGGCTAAGGGCATCTAATGACAGGGTTGAGGCGGCCGGGATTTGGTGTGCGTGCGCGATTTCAGTCAGAATCGTTATCAAACGAGCTGTATCGCCATCGCGCAGGTCTATAAACAGTACGCCATCTGTGAATGTCGGCCGGAGACGGCTGGCAATTTCTTGGGCAAGCGTTGTTTTACCTACGCCACCCATCCCGCGCAGCAGGCAGATCGGTTGGTCGCGCTCATCATCAGTCAAGATGGCGATAGCACGGCCGATCACGTCGGTGTTGTCGATGCAAAAGGGCGGCCGACGCAGCCCCAGCACCACCGGTTGCCAGCGTGTGAGCAAGGCAATGTCGGCCGGTTTCTCTCCCATCGTTTGCCGCAATTGGGAGAGTGTGGGTTTGTTGGCGGCCGTCAGCAGTCGATCCGCATCTGCCTCAGAAAGCGCCAGCGCATCGGCCACGTGGACGATTTGCCGCCAGTAGCGGGGCAGCTTGCCCCGAACCAGCCAGTTTTCCAGCGTATTGACCGATACCTTAGATCGTTTGCACAAAAAAGGTACGGTAAATGCCTTATCTGTCATCAGTTTTCCAAGCACAATTTTGAATGATTCTTTCGTCATATTCACCTGCTCAAAGACAGCGATAGACCGTCTTTCAATCAATACAAAGCATCTTTTCATGTTTACAATGGAACAAAGAAAAATTCAAGCGAGGTGATATTCTGCCTCCCAAACCACACTTATACAAATCCCCATTAGGAGAATTGCAATGATTTACTGTAGAAAACAACCCTTTCTTATTGTAATAGCGGCTCTTGTAGCAAGCCTTTTTACGATTATGTGTTACATAGGAGTTTCGGCCGAACCATCCCTACCATCCAATATCACCTTAACCCTTGTCAAAACCGGCAATATGTTGACAGTTGAGTTGAACACAGGGAGTTCCGAGGTCGCTGCCTTTGCTTTTGATGTTGTTCACGATGGCACAATTCCTGACACACTAACAACGTGCCAAACCAATATCATTGGACTGAATTGCAATCCAAGCTCTACCGATTCAACTATCCGAGCTAATTACCATTCAGCAACCAATCCTTTATCTGGTCTCGTTTCTTTATTCGATGTAGCGGTTGACGACTCGGTGGAAAAGTATTGTGTCAATCTCAACAATTTACAATTTGTGACATCAGACCTAGAACCGCTCAATATCACAGATACAGAACTTTGCAATCCTATCGGTATTGGTGAAACCCCCTTGAAAGTACACACCACCCAAAGCCAAATAGCGGTCACACCATTCTACAGTTTGCTTGCAATTCTAGCTGGTTTCTGTGGCTTATTGATCGCTACAAAACGCATTAGATCGATGGCAAGCATTTTCGTTAGCATTTGCCTTTTGGCTATTGCATTGCCACTCACATCTTCCGCACCGCTTTCTGCCCAAACGACCTCATCAATGGGTGATGTCAATTGTGATGCGACCATCGACATCATAGATGCTTTACTGGTTGATCAATATGCGAACGGACTGCGCCCTGGCAATAATGGTTGTCCTGCCAGTGGAACAGCAAATATACATACGGCCGCATGTGATACTGATCTCAGCAAAAGCTGCTCATCTGAGGACGCTTCGATTCTCGCCCGTTGTGATGTCGGTTTCAAAGAAGATGCCTTTTGTAATAGCAAACCTAATTCATATCTCCTGATGTTGGTCGATGGTGGAGTTGGAACTTTGAGCCAACCAGATACGATTGTTCCGGGTCTTGGCTCGTATGATATCGATGTGTATGAAACGGTTGGAATGATGTCAGTTACCAATCTACCCGTCGAAATCATCCCCGAAATTTTGGAAAGCTCTGAGGTAATCTTTGGATTCGACACCGAAGTTACAGCGATGGAGTCGCTTCCTGTATCTTCATGGGGCTTGGATCGTATTGATCAACCAAACCTACCTTTAGACGATAATTATACCATTACAGACAGTGGTGCTGGGGTTCATGCGTATGTTGTTGATACAGG
>CALECP010000040.1 GCA_937949915.1 uncultured Anaerolineae bacterium | reverse complement strand
ATCGAGCAGACGCTTCAACCGATTATTGCGGTTGATCACACGACGGTACAAGTCATTGAGGTCAGATGTGGCAAAACGGCCGCCATCTAGCTGCACCATCGGACGTAAGTCGGGAGGAATGACTGGCAAAACAGTCAAGATCATCCATTCCGGCCGATTGGAGCTACCGCGCAACGCTTCGACAACGCCCAACCGTTTGGTGGCGCGTTTCGCTGCTTGCTTAGACCGCGTCGTGCGTACCTCTCGCCACAAATCACGCGAGAGACGATCCAAATCCATGTTTTTCAGAATGTCGTAGAACGCTTCTGCACCCATACCCGCCCGGAACACATTGCCAAAGCGGCTTTTGTATTCGCGGTACTCGTTTTCATTGAGGAAGTTGCCTTGCACAAGGCTTTCCATTTGTTCGCGGGTGGTTGTCGCCAGTTCGTTCAATCGCTCGAAGCGACTGTTGAATTGATCGCGCACGTCTTGGCTGGCGGCCGCCATTTCTTCGCGCAGACCGTCTAGCTCTTGCTTCATCCGTGCCGATTCAGCTTCGACATCTTCCTGACTCGCCTCTTGGAACTGGCTCATCAAGTCGGCACTGATCTCTTGCAGCAGTTCGAGATGCTCTTTGCCGATGGTGTCACCGGACGACACGATCACTTGATCACGCAGTGCAATATCTTCATCTGCCACGTTGCCCGTACCATTTTCGATACGTGCTGTGATCAGCTTTGTCTCGTCTACGAGCGCATTGACATCTTCGCCTGCTTTTTCTTCTAGCGTGACTTCGATGTTTGCCAATGCAGCTTCGAGCGCGTCATATTTGGCGGCCGCTTCGGCGACCGTGCTGGCGATTTGATCAGTGATCTCTTTTTCGATCTGCTGTTCAGCTTCTTCCAGTTCGCCCTCTAGCCGTTTGAGCGCACGTTTCCGCGCTTCGTCGTCTACGTGTGTAATCACGTATTGCGCGAAGTACAGAACGCGATCCAAATTACGGCGCGACAAATTGAGTAGCAGGCCGAGATAACTGGGGACGCGGCGGGTATACCATATATGCGCGACAGGGGCAGCCAACTCGATATGGCCGAGGCGTTCACGACGCACGGCCGAGCGGGTGACTTCTACACCACACTTGTCGCAGATGATACCCTTGTAACGGATATTTTTATATTTACCGCAATAGCACTGCCAGTCCCGTGTAGGACCGAAGATAGCTTCGCAGAACAAGCCGTCCTTTTCAGGACGCAACCGACGATAGTTGATCGTTTCTGGCTTGGTTACTTCACCATAAGACCATGAACGAATCTGCTCTGGTGACGCAAGACTGATTCGCAAGGATTTGAAATGTGTTGATTCCACCTACAATGACCTCCGTGAGAAATTGCAATTCCGGATGACGCGGATTGGTTTCGGCCGATAGGTCACGGTTACGCAGACATGCTCTTTTAACGAGCAAAAGAGCGTTAAGATTTCTCTCACGCTCTTTCTTCCATGTGCTGAAAATATAATGCTAACCGCAGCCCTGAATTACCATCAAATATACCTAAAAAAGGCATGATGTTAAATAATTTACGAACTTAGTATCCTATCAATATCACCCACTACCGTCAATAGATTTTATGTTCTTTTTATGTTGCTGGTCGGGCAAAATTAGGCTGCTTTGAGTTTTTGAATGCGCTGGTACGATTGCATAATGCGCTCGGCCGACAACTCCCCGTTTTCCACGGCCGCCGAAAGCGCGTTGATCGCCCGTTGCACACGGGTATTGTCTGGCTGTGCCACGACTGCATTGTTTGAGATAGCCAAAATATCGACACCCGCTTTGACCGCTTGCACCACCGCTTCCTCAAATCCAAAATTCTGCGTGATCGCGCCCATCAACATATCATCGCTGATAATCACCCCCTCATACCCGATGTCGTTGCGAAGCAGTCCGGTCAATGTTGCTTCTGATAGGGTGGCTGGAAAGCGATCATCGAGATTGGCGTTAAAAATGTGCGCGGTCATAATCGCATCGACAACGCCTTCGCTCACTAGCTGACGGAATGGGATCAGCTCGTCTTCTGACCATGTATCGGTCACATCGACAAAGCCCAGATGCGAGTCGGCGATGCTGCTGCCGTGACCGGGAAAATGCTTGAGTGTACATTGTACGCCGTGCTGATGATGCGCTTCGATAAAGGCGCGTGCATGGTCGGTGACAAGGGCGGGATCGGCCGCAAAGCTACGGCCGTACCGGGCGATAATCGGGTTGTTGGGGTTGGTGTTGACATCGACAACGGGGGCGAGATTGAGCGTGATCCCATTTTGGGCGAGTAGTTGCGCCATCGCGGCCGCTTGTGTGCGGGTCGCTTCGACACTGATTTCGCCCAACTGTGCGGCCGTGCGCGTCGATGGAAAGCCAGCCCGCCGAGAAAGCCGTGCCACGTTACCTCCTTCTTGGTCAGTCGAAATGATCAAGCCTTCGTCAAACTGATGGAGCGTACTCGTCAGCCTCGTCAATTGCGCGGCCGAGTCGATATTAAGCGGTTGCTCATTGATATAGTCATACTCAAACAACACCACGCCGCCCAAATTGCGCTCTGTCATATCGCGCACAATCGAATGATCGCGCCCCACGGCCGTGCCGCTAAACCCTGCCATAATCATCTGTCCAATCGCGTCCCGCAAAGCGAGCGGCGGCGCGGTTGGCACAGGCGTTGCAGTCGGTGGGGTTGTGGCGGTGGGGAGGGGTGTTTCTGTGGGGGGCAGTGTTGCCGTAGGCGGTGGGGATGGCGTGGCTGTTGGTGGTTGTGTTGGCACGGGGGTTGCTGTTGGGGTCGTCGGCGTGGCACTTACCGCAACCAGCGCAACAGAACGGGTTTCGGTCGGCCGCACCACAAGTGATGTTTCCGGCAGCGACACAAGCGGCATGTTGCAAGCCACTGTTAGCCCTGTAGAAAGTGAACCGATGAGAAATGTCCGGCGTGAAAGCAAGTGCATAAAATATCCCTGTTATTTTCCCGATAGCATACCAGCACAGCACCCGAAAAACAGGCAAACACACAAATCATAGCGTAATAATCGGGCGGCCGTACCACATACATCGTGATACATCGCGCTTGTCACATCGAAAAAACAGGAAAATAGTCCTGTCTCGAACCGATCTGTATATCACAGCCGATCCCGCTTGCTCATCGTACACTTGCATTATTGTATTGGTAGAAAAACAAAGACACATTTTGTAGCTAGTAGTAGTGAAGTGCGTGTATCGGTAGAGGTTCTGTCCCCCAGGCAGAGCCTTTTTGCTTTTAGAGGGATAGTTGCTGTTGCATTTGCCTTGTGTTCGGCCGACAATCGCCCCATGAATAAATTGAATGGTAAATGGGCATTAGTAACGGGTAGCAGCAGAGGCATTGGACAGCAAATCGCGCTTGGTTTAGCGCAATTGGGTTGTAATGTGGTTGTCCACGGCCGGAAACTGGAAAACACCAAACAGACATTAGAGAAATTGCTTGCGTATGAAATCGAAACCCATGCGGTCGCCGGTGATCTTGGTACACCGCAAGGCATCAATTTGGTGATCAATGGGGCGAACGCGCACCCTGGACAGATCGATATTTTGTATAACAATGCCGCCATTATGGGGGAAAACACAACGATTACCACTTCCACACTTGATCTATGGCAGCGCGTCTTTCAGGTCAATTTGTTTGCGACGGTCATGTTGTCAAATGCGTTCGCGCCTGCGATGATCGAGCGCGGATTCGGCCGGATCATCAACCTCACATCAGGCATTGCCAACCAGCCTAATTTGGCAGCGTACAGCGCATCGAAAGCGGCCGTTGATAAATACACCAAAGATTTCGCGGTGCATCTCAACGATACGGGCGTTCACGTGGCGACGGTTGATCCGGGCTGGCTAAAAACAGACATGGGCGGCGAAAATGCGTTTGCGGGTGTGGAGACCGTATTGCCCGGTGCGCTGATGCCTGTGCTGGACGAAAACAATGATCCACATGGTGGGAACGGCCGTTTTTACCCTGCCCAACATTACAAGCACCTCAAGCTGCCCACAGAGAATGCTTGAATTTTTGATGAGTTTGATAAACACGAGGAAGACATGCGCGGTTTAGTCGATAGAAAAGGCGAAATGTTTGCTTACTTGATAGGCGATCAACTGTTTACGCTGGATGATGAGCTAACCGGGTATGTACGCGGCCGTCACATCGTTGATCTGCGGGGTGCAGAGGTGTGGCTGGTCGTCGGCGACGCTGTGTACATGCCCGATGGCATGGAACCGGTTGGCTTCTTCACAGAAGAACGGCCGCAATGGATGAACTACTGAGATAGAGTGAGATAGAGTTTTGAGATAGAGATAGAGAAAAGACAGGGAGAACAGATGGCGTTGACCAAATCTTCTCTCTATCTCTAACTCCCGTCTCTATCTCTATCTCCCAAAAGGTTGAACATGATATTAGGCGCACAAATGAGCGCTTCCGGCGGGGTCTGGAAAGCGTTTGCACGAGCAGAAGAAGCGGGTTGTGACACCGTGATGGTGTACACAAAAAGCAACCGCCAATGGAAGTCGAAGCCAATTCCTGAGAAGGATGTCAATAAGTTTCGGGAGACGGCCGCCACCTATACCGGCAATGTCGATCCGATGGTGGTTCATGCCGCTTACTTGATCAATGTGGCCTCTGACAAGCCAGAAGTGGTCGCAAAATCGGCCGTTGCGCTACGCGACGAAATCGAACGCGCCGAGTTGCTTGGCATCGAACGGCTTGTCTTTCACCCTGGCTCGCACATGGGCGCAGGGGAAGAGGCGGGGCTGGCAAAAGTAGCGGCCGCCCTCAAGCAAGTCATCGCCGATACACCGGGCTACCAAGTGCGCGTTTGCCTAGAAACGATGGCGGGGCAAGGGACAAATTTGGGGCATCGGTTCGAGCATTTGGGGTATTTGCTGACCGAAATCGACGCGCCGGAGCGCATGGGTGTTTGCTTTGATACGTGCCATGTGTTTACGGCCGGATACGACATTCGCACCCCGGCCGCCTACAGCGAAACAATGGCGCAATTTGACGAAATCGTGGGACTCGATCAGATTAAATGCTTCCATTTTAATGACAGCAAATTCGATCTTGGCACGCGCAAAGACAGGCATCAGCATATCGGCCGGGGCTTTCTCGGCGAGCAAGCGTTCGCTAACTTTGTCAATGATCCGCGCTGGCAACACCATCCCGCCCACCTAGAAACGCCGAAAACAGAAAAAGATGATGACGGCAACGAGACCGAAATGGATGCTGTCAATTTAGCGACGCTCAGACGATTGATTGTGTGACGGTCAATCTAGTCGTCGCATTCTGAGTTTACATACGCTAAACTGTCCGGGAATCTAAGCGAGTGATATTCATATTATTAACTGACTGATGATGCCATTTGAACCAACCACCCCCAAAGCAACAGAAGAAGAAACAGAAGACGGCCGCTCACTCCTCACGCTTGCTGCCTATGATTCGGCCGTAGAGCAAATCATTCGAGATGCCCAAGAAGAAGGCAAATTCGACAACTTGCCAGGTGAGGGCAAGCCATTGCTGCTGGACGAAAATATGTATGCGGGCGATCAAGAGTTGGCGTATAAGCTGCTGAAAGACAACGGCTACACATTGCCGTGGATTGCTGACCGCAACGATATGCTGGAGCGTATCAAGCAATTTCGTGACAAAATCGAGCGGCAATGGCAACTGCATGGGCTGGTGTTGATGGGCGCGGCCGAACAGTCACAAACCCCACCACTGCGCTGGTACGCCATTCGCTCTCAATGGGAAGCCCAGATCGCTGACCTGAACGGCCGGATCGACGACGTAAATCTCAGTATCCCGGTCGAGGCACTTCGCATTTATCGGTTGGTGATGAGCGTTGAATTGCTCCGTTTGGGAGTCCCGGCCGCGTGGGAAACGAACTGATCATCCTTTCAATTCATACCAATTCGTGCCAGAAGCCGCTTCTACTTTGAGCGGCACATCTAGTTTATACGCATTTGACATCGTATCAACCATCAGTGCCATCACAGGTTCGACTTCCGCTTCGGCTACTTCCAAAATCAGTTCGTCATGCACTTGCAGGAGCATCTTGGCATCATAAGGGCTGGCGGCGAGTCGGCCGTGCAGCGTGATCATCGCTCGTTTGATAATGTCGGCCGCCGTTCCCTGAATCGGATGATTGATCGCCGCTCGTTCGGCCCGTGCCACCGCTTGCTGATTGGTCGAGCGCAATTGCGGATAGTATTGTCGTCGGCCGAGCAGCGTTTCCACATACCCTTGCTCTTTTGCCAGCACTTTCGTCTCGTCTAAATAGCCGCGCACCCCCGGAAATTGCTCGAAATACATCTTGATAAAGTTCTCAGCCTCTGCCAGTGTCATGTCGGTGGTGGCCGATAGGCGATACGGACCCATACCATACATCAAGCCAAAATTGACCGCCTTTGCAAACCGCCGTTGGCTGCCATCTACTTCGTCGAGCGGCACATTGTACACGGCCGCGGCCGTCGCCTTATGCACGTCCAGATCATTGAGAAACGCGCCCATCAACGCTTCATCCTGACTGACATGCGCCAAAATGCGTAACTCCACCTGCGAATAATCGGCCGCCACAAACAATTTGCCCGGTGCCGCCACAAAACCACGCCGCACCCTGCGCCCCGTCTCTGTCCGAATGGGGATGTTCTGCAAATTGGGTGAATTGCTCGATAGTCGCCCCGTGCTTGCGCCTGTTTGGTTAAAGCTGGTGTGAATGCGGCCGGTGCGCCCATTCACCATATCGGGCAACGAATCAACATACGTCGATTTTAATTTGCCCAGTTCGCGGTACTCCATCAGCAGCGTAACAATGCCATCTTCATCCACCTTTTTCAGCCCTTCCAGTACGCCCGATGCGGTCGAATAGTGGCCGCTTTTTGTCTTTCTCAGGCCTTCGGTCGGCAGTTGCAGCGTCGTAAAAAGGACATCGCTCAATTGCTGCGTCGAATTAATGTTGAACGGCCGCCCTGCAATCTCATGGATGTCTGTTTCTAGCTCGGCAAGGCGCTGTTTCAGTTCGGCCGCAAAATGAGCGAAATAATCTGTATCGATCCCGATCCCGACAAACTCCATATCTGCCAATATCGGCAACAACTCTAGCTCCAAAGCGAGCAGATCGCCCAACGCTTTTTCCGCTAATTCTTCCTGAATCGGCGGCACGAGACGCAACGTCATATCTGCATCCGCGCTACCATACGGGGCGGCATCTTCAATCGCTACTTCTGCAAACGAGCGCTGGTTCTTTTTACCCGTTCCGATCAAGTCGGTAATCGGCTGCATTTGAATGCCCAGCCGATGATGGGTCAAATCTTTTAGCCCCAGATGCTTGCTCGATGGATTGGCCAGCCATTCGCCCAGCATCGTGTCGAACCCAATGGGCGCAACTGTTAGCCCTGCCCGATGCAAAATCATGTAGTCGAATTTCGCATTGTGCGCCACTTTTGGAATATCAGGATTGGTCATGGCGGGGCGGATCGCGTCTAGCACCTCTCCGGCCGTCAGTTGATCCTCCTCTAGCTCGATCATGCCAGCAAACAAGCCCATTTGCCCACTTTCTGCCTGTGCTGGGTTGCTCACGTGTCCAATAGGAATGTAGTACGCCGTCGGCGCTTGGGTCGCAAGGCAAATGCCCACCACGTCGGCCGTCAACTTGTTCAGCCCCGTCGTCTCCACATCAAACGCGATCATGCTGGCGCTGTTCAAATCTGCCACCAGCGCGGCCAATTGCTCTGGGGTACGCACCGTGATCGTATCGGTCGGCTCTGCCTTCGGTGCAGGCGGCAAATCACCGACAGGCGCATGTTTCAAAAAATAGTCTGTCAGATGGCGAAACTCTAGCAGACGAAAAATATCTAGCACCGCTTGCCCATCAAAATCACCCACCTCACACGCGCTCAAATCTAGCTCGACAGGCACATCGCGCACAATCGTCGCCAGCTTTTGGCTTAGGTAGGCGTTTTCTTTGTCAGCCTCCAATTTATTGCGCCACCGGGGCTGCAACTCGTCTAAATGCGCGTAAATTTCGTCCAGCGTCCCGTACTTTTGCAACAAGCGCTCCGATGTTTTTTTGCCTACGCCCCTCACGCCAGGGATGTTGTCGCTTTTGTCCCCTTCCAGCGCTTTCCAGTCGATAATCTGTAAGGGCGTGATGCCATAATCAGCCTCGACACGCGCCACATCATATATCCGCGCTTGCCGTTGGCGGGGTGTGGGCGGCAGTTCAACGGTGGTCGTCTCATCTACCAGTTGTAGCAGATCGCGGTCGCCGGTGATGATATGAACAGGCACACCTGGCTCTTTTGCCAGCCGTGCGATGGTGCCGATCACGTCGTCTGCTTCGTAGCCGTCTTTGAGCATTTGTGGCACAGCCAGCGTCTCTAGCACTTCTTGAATACGCTCGATCTGGACGCGCAAATCGTCTGGCATTTTCTCGCGTGTGCCTTTGTAGGCGGGGAAGATGTCGTCGCGGAATGTTTTGCCCACATCGAATGTAACGGCGAGATAATCGGGTGGGTCATCGGCAAACATCAAGTCGAGTACAGCGCGAATAAAGCCATACGTTGCGTTGGTTGGTTCACCTTTTTTGGTTGTCATTGCTTCGACAGGAAGTGCAAAAAACATGCGGTATGCGAGTGCGTGTCCGTCTATCAGAACGAGTTTGTGTGCCATAGTGATTTCCTTATTTGAACGTCTGTGCTGTATTATACGATAGAGATAGAGGGTTGAGATAGAGATAAAGGAAAATTGGGTCGATTTGTTGGGGTGGGTGGTATGATGTAGTTGGTTAATGGTTGAGCGCGGCCGTTGTGTGGTGTGTTACAACTTTGAACAATCAGAAGCGTATAGAGTAGAAATTGCGCTCCGGCCGTTACAAGCAGGGCGTGTGACAGCTTTAGAAAATGGAGTGTGCATAATGATCGAGGTTCGTGATTTACTAAAACATTACGGAGAGGTGAAGGCGGTAGATGGTATTTCGTTTACGGCCGCCGATGGGCAGATCACCGGGTTGCTGGGGCCGAATGGCGCAGGCAAAACGACAGCCCTCCGCATGATTACCGGGTTGATTCGGCCGCAAGCTGGCACCGTGATCGTGAATGGGCATGATGTGGCAAAAGACCCACAAGCGGTGCGAACGGTGCTGGGAATGCAAGGAGACGCTGGCGGGGTGTATCCTCGTTTGACCCCGCGTGAACAGTTGCGCTACTATGGTCGCTTTTACCCCCTGTCGGCCGCCGAACTGGATGAGCGCGTCGAGGCGGTGATCAAGATGTTGAACATGGACGAGATCGCAGATCGCCGCGCCGAGGGCTTTAGTCGTGGACAACGGCAAAAAGTGATCATCGGCCGCGCCCTGATCCACAACCCGCCCAACATCATTATGGACGAGCCGACCAATGGGCTGGACGTGATGGCAGTGCGCGAAACCCGCGACACGATCCGGCGTTTTCGGGATCAGGGGCGGTGTGTGTTGTTCAGCACGCATTACATGGATGAGGCAGAGCGACTGTGCGACAACATCGCCATTATCGTAAATGGCAAAATCACGGCCGTCGGATCGCCCGACACATTAAAAGCGCGAACCGGCCGGGACACGCTCGAAGACGCATTTGTTGTACTGGCTGGCATGGATATAACCGCGCTGGCAGACAGCTACATGGAGGCATAATTATGTGGAAGCGAATGTCAAATATATGGCGCAAAGAGTTAATAGATTCGTTGCGGGATCGCAAAGCGTTACGCATGTCGTTGATGATGCCTGTGTTGATGGGGATCGCGTTTGCGATTATGTCGGCCGTATTTAGCGGTATAGGATCACGCTCAGAGGATGGTTTTGAATTGCAGACAGTTGCGACGATTGGACATCAGTATATTTCGGCCGATCTGGCGGCTATATTCGACCAATTGGTGATCGAGATCGACCCATATACAGGCACAATCGACGAGCTAGAAGCGGCCGTCAAGGCGGGCGACATCGAACTGGGTCTCGTGATGCCAGAGCAGTTCGAGGCAGATATTTTGGCAGATCGGCCGACCACGCCGATCATGATCAACAATGTCGGCACCAGTATGAGCGATATGCAGAACTTCAACAGTCGCTTGTCGTGGGCGTTTGATCAATACAACGATCAACTGGTGGCGCAACGGCTATCTGACCGAGGCATCGACCCGGCTATGCTGACCCCGATCACGGTCGAAACACGTAACACAGCGTTTGAGTCAGAAGATGATATTGCGTCGTCGATGGGCAGTATGATGACCAGCTTCTACTTCCCGATGATTTTGGCGATTGCGATTGGCGCGGGTGGGCTGATGACGGCGATTGACGTAACGGCCGGAGAGAAAGAGCGCGGCACACTCGAATCGTTGTTGCTCACCCCCGCGGCTGATAGTGAGATTTTTATGGGCAAAGCTCTGGCCGTCGTCACGATGACCCTCATTCCCACCACGCTCACCGTGCTGGCATACGTGATCACGTCCGACTACATCGCGCCCATGATCTGGGAGGATTTTGTGTCGATGTCGATCACGTTCGACAAAGTGCTGCTGACGCTGCTGCTCTGTCTGCCGTTTATTTTTATCGTCGGCCTGATGCAGATGCTGCTGGCACTCCGCACCAAAACGGCGAAGGACGCGCAGACGGTGATGGGTTTTGCCAATCTGGTGGTGATGTTCCCGATGATGGGCGGTGCGTTTATGCGGCCGGACAGCCCTCTCTTGCATCTCATCCCCGGCTTCGGTACAGCCAGCATCATCGGAAAAATGATCAGTGGTGACAGTTATGCGTCGCTGATCCCCGTGTCGCTTATTTCGCTCATTGTGGTAGGCGCAATCGCTGTGCTGATCGGCCGACGGATGTTTAATCGAGAGCGTTTGCTTTATTGATTGTGTGGTATGAACAAAAATTTGTTTGAGATCGGCCGGAAAGCGCAAATAGAGACAGAATCCCCGCTTGCCAATCGGATGCGGCCGCGCACGTTGGACGAATATATCGGGCAAGCGCACATCGTGGGGCGCGGCCGACTATTGCGCCGCGCCATCGAAGCAGATCAGCTCTCGTCGATCATCTTCTTTGGGCCGCCCGGTGTGGGCAAGACGACGCTGGCGATGGTGATCGCCAACAGCACCAAGAGCCATTTCATCACCATTAATGCGGTGCTGTCTGGCGTAAAAGAGATACGCGCCGCGATAGCAGATGCCCACGAACGGCGCGAATTGTATGGGCAACGGACGACGCTGTTTGTCGATGAAGTGCATCGCTGGAACAAAGCGCAGCAAGACGCGCTATTGCCCCACGTCGAAAAAGGGACGATTTTGCTGATCGGCGCGACGACGGCCAACCCGTACTTTGAGGTGCAGCAGGCGTTGGTCAGTCGCAGCCGCGTTTTTCAATTGCAGCCGCTCACCGAAGATGATTTGCGGCAGGTGATGGTGCAAGCGTTGGCCGAGCCGACACGCGGGTATGGGGGGCTGGATGTGCGGCTAGAGACGGCCGCGGCCGATCATTTGATCAATGTGGCGAACGGGGATGCGCGGAGCGTGCTGAACGCGCTCGAACTGGCTGTCGAGACGACGACGGCCGATCAGACAGGCACCATCATCATTGATTTGGCTGTCGCAGAAGAGTCGATTCAACGGCGTGCTGTGCTGTACGACAAAGATGGGGACGCGCACTACGACACGATTTCTGCATTCATCAAAAGTATTCGCGGATCAGACCCCGATGCCGCCCTGTACTGGGGGGCGAAAATGGTGTACGCCGGGGAAGACCCGCGCTTTATCTTTCGGCGGCTGGCGATTTTGGCGAGTGAAGATGTCGGCATGGCTGATCCCAATGCGGCCGTGATCGTCGAAAGCTGCTGGAAAATGTTTGAGCGTTTGGGAATGCCAGAGGGGCAATTTCCGCTGGCACAAGCGATTTTATATTTGTCTACGGCCGCCAAATCGAACACGACGATGAGCTTTTTTGATGCGCTCAAAAGTGTGCAAGCGGAGCGCGAGGCCGATGTGCCAAACGCGCTCAAAGATGGCAGCCGCGACGCGAAAGGGCTAGGGCATGGCGTGGGGTACAAATATCCTCATGCGTACAAAGATCATTGGGTGGCACAGCAATATCTGCCGGGGGCGTTGCAGGGGCGTGTCTTTTATCAGCCGAGTGACCAGGGGTATGAGGGGACGCTGGCGACGCAGGTATCGCGGCGGCGGGAGGCACAGCTTGCGGTGCTGGCATTGACGGGGGAAGAATCGGCCGAAATCCTCACGATGAGTCCGGCGCAACACGGCCGGGAGGCGTGGCTACAGCGCACTGTTTCCAATACGGGCGCAACACTGGGCGCGGTGCGGGATCGCATTTTTGCGCTGGCCAATGTGAAGCGCAATCATCTATTGCTCGATCTGACGGCCGATAGTGGCTTGCTGCTGTGGGAGGCTGTTCGTCAAACACCAGAGGGAGGTGTGTGGGGTGTGGCAGCGGCCGACAAGCTGCCGCTTTTGCAGCAGCAGGGCGACCATTTGCCAGCGCTAGATCGGCCGCATTTGCTGACTGCCTTGCCCGAAAACGACATCAAATTTGAGCGCATCATCGCGTACAACCGCCTGTCACGCCTCTTGGAAAACCCAGCCCAGATCAGCCAGTGGCACAACTATTTGGCGGCCGATGGCATCGTTGTACTGGCGCAAACAATTCCACAAAAAAGCCAACGCATCTATGATCTTGTCGATTGGGCAGGCCACGAGACGCTGCGTGAGCAAGTAATGCAGACAGAGGAAGCACTATGGACGAATGCGGACAATCGGCTGACCAACTGGGATGAGGGTGTGTTGCAGTCGGTGCTGGAAAAGGCGGGTTGGCATGTCGTGTTAGAGACAGAAACGTTTGAGGAGCAGCGACGGCTGGGGCGCACGGTGGTGCAGCGTTGGTTTGCGGCCGATAATCCGTATCATGCGTTGCTGGTGCAAAATGGGGTGGACGTGGGGCAATTGCGGCCGCTTTATGAACGGCAGTTGGTCGATCAATTGGTTGCGTGGCGGGTGCAGGTGGCGTTTGTTCGTTTGTCTGAAATCAATCGGTAGGGACACGATGAATCTTGCTCCTACGAGGTCACGCTGTCGCTGTCGGTCAGCCCCTTCCATTTCTTGCGTGACGCATACATCGAGACGGTGACGGGCGACAATGCGTGATAGACAGGTATTCCGGTATAGGTTTCTTGGCTCAGGTCGATTATTTCGCGCATCGTTGTTTATTATGCCGTGTATTTTTGCCGATGTGGGTAAAAACAGACACAATGGTGTCATGAGTGCATACAGTGTGACCTTAGCCAGCGGCCGGAAAATCGTTGTGCCAGACGAGACAGAGCAAGCGATCTTGAAATCGGCCGCGAAGTACAGCGTCCCTTTATGGGACTACCGCATCGAAAAGGTGCTGAAATTGAGCCAGAACCAGTGGATATTCCCCGATAGCGTGCTGAAAGCGCGAGAACGGCTGGCGATCAACGAGTACGGCATCAGTTGCCTCGCATGGAAGCTGTTCAATCGCGGGTATGAACAACATGCAGAACTGTATGCCAACCATCCCCAAACGTACCCCGATCATCCGCGCCATTTTGGTTATCAGGTCGTGCCTCTTGTCGATGAAGACGCGGCCGAGCAGCACATCGGCTGGGTGCGGATCGACGGTTGTACCAACGCCGACCGCAATCACGCCGTTTTTATCGAATTTACATTACTTGATCTGTTTGCGCCTGTCCCCTTGCCTGCCGTCTACGAAAAATAAACGAAAACCCAACCCAATGGTGGTGATAAATGAGTGAGTTACTTTTACCCGGTTTGATCGATGTCCATACCCATTTGCGTGTGCCAGGTGGCGAACACAAAGAAGATTTTGCGACAGGCACGGCCGCCGCGTTAGCTGGTGGCGTGACAATGGTGCTAGGAATGCCGAATACGTCTCCCCCGATTACGACAGCGGCCGTGATGGACGACGTGCATCAGTTGATAGCGCGTGACGCGGTGTGTGATGTGGGCATGTTTGGGGGGGCGAGTACGGCCGACATCGCCCATTTGCCTACACTTGGCACGAAAGCGAAAGCACTCAAAATTTATCTCAATGACACGTTCGGCAAATTGCGCGTCGATGAAGTGCCGACGTTGGTGCAATGCTTCAAAACGTGGCCGCGTGACAAAATGATCGCCATGCACGCCGAAAAGCAAAGTGTGGCAGTGGGTATTGCGCTGGCGACGGTGTACGAACGGCCGGTGCATTTTTGCCATATCTCGCGCAAAGAAGAGATCGAATTGATCGCTGATGCGAAGATGCGCGGGTTGCCGGTGACGTGCGAAGTGGCCCCCCATCACCTGTTTTTGGGCGCGGCCGACTATGAGCGTCTGGGCGCGTTTGCCGATATGCGGCCGATTTTAGGCACACCGGATGACGTGGCTGCGCTGTGGGCGCATCTGGGTGATACAGTCGATTGCATCGCCACGGATCACGCGCCGCACACGATCGCCGAAAAGCAAAACGACCCGCCTCCTCCCGGCGTGGTCGGGCTAGAGACATCGCTGGTGCTGATGCTGACGGCCGTGCGCGACAACAAAATCAGCCTAGAGCGCGTGATCGACCTGATGCACACCAACCCGCGCCGTATTTTTGATTTGCCCGTGCAGCCCGATACCCAAGTGACAGTCGAAACAGGCAACTTTACGATTCGCAATGCTGACCTGAAAACAAAAGTGGGCTGGACACCGTTTGACGGCCGCGAAGTGGCTGCCCGTGTGCGCCGTGTGGTATTGCGTGGGGCGACTGTATTTGAAGATGGCGCGGTATTGGCTGCGGCCGGAAGTGGGCAAATTATCATATGATGCAGGTTGTCGATACGATTGAACAAGTGCGGGCGGCGCGGTGGGCAGATAGTGCCGCAACATGGGGGCTGGTGCCGACGATGGGTTATTTGCATGAGGGGCATTTGTCCCTGGTGGCAGCCAGCACGGCCGAAAATGATTTCACGGCCGTAACGATTTATGTCAACCCGACGCAGTTCGCGCCAGACGAAGATTTAAACACCTATCCGCGTGATATGGCGCGAGATTTGGCATTGCTGGCAGCGGCCGGGGTTGATTGGGTGTTCACACCCACAGATGCGCTGATGTATCCGGTCGGGTTTCAAACGGAGGTACGGATCAGCGAGGTGACGCAAATGTTAGAGGGGGCTAGTCGGCCGACTCACCTGCATGGCGTGGCGACTGTTGTCACCAAATTACTGAACATTGTACAGCCGACACGCGCCTATTTTGGGCAAAAGGACGCGCAGCAAACAGTCGTCGTCAAGCGGCTGGTGGCTGATCTCAACATCAACACAGAGATCGTGATTTGTCCGATTGTGCGAGAGGCAGATGGGCTGGCGTTGAGTTCGCGCAATGTGTATTTGTCGGCCGCGCAGCGTCGGGCGGCCGTGGTGCTATCACAGTCGATAGCGACGATTGCGGACGAAATTGAGGCGGGAGCGCGGGATGGGGAGGCGTTGCGGCAGCAGTTGGCGGCATTGATCGCGGCCGAGCCATTGGCACAGCTCGATTATGTCAGCATTGCCAACCCATTGACGCTGCATGAATGGACGACGATTGAGATGGAGAAAGGGGTGCTGGTGTCAGTGGCCGTCTTTTTCGGCCGTACGCGCCTCATCGACAACCGGCTGTTGTAGTTCCCATGCGGTAGGCGACTGCCCTTTGGCCACCACGCCGACGACGCGCAGCCCAAAATACGGCAGCATCATCACCCGTCGCCAGCGCGACGGATTGGTGAGCAACCGATGAAACCATTCGAGACCGATTTTTTGTACCCACACCGGCGCACGTGTTTGGATGCCAGCGATAAAATCGACTGAGCCACCCACGCCAACAGCTACTTTGACGGTGGTCAGATTATGCCGGTTACGAGCGATCCATTTGTCTTGCTTGGGCGCACCGTAGGCGACGTATAGCACGTCCGCTTGGCTTGTATTAATCCGGCCGACAATCTCATCATTCTCTGCTTCATCGGGCGAACCGGCATACGTGCCAGCGATAATCAGCCCGTCATAAAATTGTTGTAGTCGTGCGGCCGCCATTTCTGCTACACCGGGCATTGCGCCTAGCAAATAGAGCCGCCACCCATTTTCGGCGCACTGTTTGGCGAGATAATACACAAGATCAGAGCCGGGAACACGTTCGGGCAATGGGTCGCCAAACAGACGCGACGCGATCACCAACCCATTGCCGTCGGCAACATTGAGATCGGCCGTTTCTAGCACGTCCTGAAATGCTTCGTCTTGCTCGGCGTTGATCACAAATTCGGGGTTGACGGTGCAAATTTGGTGCAGGCCATCGTCAGCATTGACCCAACGGCCGATGATGTCGAGCGTATCCTGCATCGAGACGTAATCAATGCGTGTGCTAAAAATTCGGATCGCTTTCATTGTGCTGCCTCTTCGAGCAGGGTGAGCGTGTGCGCGGCCGATTGTTGCCACGAAAAGCGTTCGATATTTTTGCGGCCGCGTGTGATCAAATGTTCCCGGAGGCGGCCGTTGAGGGCTAATTGCAACATCCCACCAGCGATTGCGTCTTGGTCGTGAGCGTTGACCATCAAAGCCGCATCGCCTGCCACTTCAGGTAATGAACTATTGTTCGCGGTGAGGACGGCCGTGCCTGCTCGTTGCGCTTCTAGCACGGGAAAGCCGAACCCTTCGTATAGCGACGGGAAGACGAGCGCGGTCGCATGTTGCAACAAGGTTGCTTTGCGCTCGTCGCTGACAAAGCCAAGCAAGCGAATGCGATCACGAAAAGGGGAGTGGGCGGCCGCTTCTACAATTGCGTCGCTCTGCCATCCTTTTTTGCCTGCCAAAATAAGCTGGTGGGGTAGCATGGCAGCAATTTGCTCGAACGCTGCGATCAGGCGTACCAGGTTTTTGCGGGGCTGCAATGTGCCGATGTAGAGAAAATAAGGCATGTTCGTTTTTATAGTCGTTTCCGGTTTTTGGGCAACTTGTGGTGCCAGTGCCGGGTACACAACTTTAATTTTATCCGATTGGATGCCATAAAGCGCATATAAATCATTTTTGGTGGCGTGGGAGTCTGCCAGAATGGTGTGGCTGCGGGTGGCGTTGTGGCGTGTACTCCATTTGAGGTAGGCGACTTGCTGGCGGGTGTGCGCGGCCGGAAAGCGTTCGTACCCCAGATCGTGGATGGTGGCGACAGCGCGGCCGTGATATGAAAGGGGGATGACGTGCGCGGGGGTGAAGAAGATGTCGGGCGGGTTGCGGTGCAGGGCGGCCGCGAGCCGAATATGTGTCCACAAACGGGCAAATGGCATGATGATGGCGTGATGGGGTGTGTCGGTGAGCGGCCGAGCAGGCGGCTGATTAAAATATAATTGCACCGTATGCCCTTTCTGGTGGGCAAGCGGTACAAGATGGCGAATCATCTGGAGCGCGTATGCTTCTGTGCCGGTGCGCTGCTGGGTGACGGCCCGGCTGGCATCAATGCCGATCTGCACAGTTATTCACACAAGATAAAGCGTCCCGTTCCGGCCGTGTGGTAGTTGTACGCGCTGTTGCCCGTGCCAAAGACCACTTTGTAGCCGTCTACCATCATCATGGTGTACATCATGTCTGGTTGGGGACAGCCGAGACTGCCGTCGTTCCATGTCATCTTTTCGATGCTGGTGAGCGGGGTGTCGTCACGGCCGAGTCGGTCTGAAAGATCAGTTCGCATTTCTGCGACAAGGGTTACCAGTTCGGCCGGGATTGTAGGTTCTTTTGCCATTGTGTCGTCTCCTTCGGTTGCGCCACATGCCACCAACACAAAAAGCAGAAGGGATGTGACGATAATTTTCATTTTGAGTATATGTGTGTTGTGTTTGTTCACAGTTTGATTATGACGTAAAAGTGGTTCTGTTGGCAAATTATTTTGTTCTATACTTCTGGTATGGACATGATAACGATTTTGGCAGACAAACGAGACGGCCGTGCCTTATCGGCCGCACAACTCGATTATTTCATCACAGAATACACGGCCGGAAACATTCCTGATTACCAAGCATCCGCTTTGCTGATGGCGATCTATGTGAATGGGATGACGCGGCGTGAAATCGTTGACCTGACGCTGGCGATGGCGTGGTCGGGCGATACGCTCGACCTGTCTGATATTGCGCCGTTTGTGGTTGATAAACATTCATCGGGTGGGGTGGGTGATAAGACGACGCTGGTGGTTGCGCCGGTGGTGGCGGCGTGTGGTGTGCCGGTAGGCAAGATGAGCGGCCGGGGGCTGGGCAACTCTGGTGGGACGCTTGACAAAATGGAAGCGATCCCCGGTTGGCAGTGTGACTTAACGGTGGCGCAATTCCGGCGGCAGTTGCGCGATATTGGGTTTGTGCTGGCGGGGCAGTCGGCCGATCTGGCTCCGGCCGATGGCAAACTGTACGCGCTGCGGGATGTGACGGCGACAGTGGGCAGTGTGCCGTTGATCGCTGGCTCGATCATGTCGAAGAAGCTGGCGAGTGGGGCGAATGGAATTGTGCTGGACGTGAAAGTGGGGTCGGGCGCGTTTATGACATCGGTGGCGGAGGCGGAAAAATTGGCACAAATTATGGTCAATATCGGCAATGATGCGGGGCGCAAAACGGCCGCGATCCTGACCAACATGAACCAGCCGCTCGGCTATGCTATCGGCAATGCGCTAGAGGTGAAGGAAGCGATGGCGATGCTGAATGGGGCGACTAATCCGGCCGATTTTTACGCGCATTGTGTCGAGATCGCGGCGTGGATGCTGTTGTTGGCGGGGAAAGCGGCGACGCTGGATGCGGCCAAAAAGCTGACGATGCAGACGCTTGCGTCAGGAGCGGCGTATACAAAATGGCGGGAGATGGTGGTGGCCCAGGGCGGGGATGGTGCTTATGTCGATGATCCAAACAGGATGGCAGCCGCGCCATTTACCCAACCGCTTCTTGCGCCGCAAGCGGGGTGGATAGACAGGATCGATACGGGCGCGATTGGGTGGGCGGCCGTGGAATTGGGGGGCGGCCGTAAGGTGAAAACAGACAAAATCGATCCGGCTGTGGGTTTTGTTTTTCGGGCGAAGGTGGGCGATTATTTGGAGGCGGGAGAGTCGATGGGCATGGTTCATGCGGCCGATAAGGCGGCCGCGCAGCAAGCATACGATAGTGTGCAAAGTGCTGTTTCATGGTCGGCCGAGCGTGTTGCGCCGCTGACGCACATCTTGGGTATTGTCCAGTGAATTTTGCGCGGTAGGAACATGGCTTGCCATGTTCCTACGGGGTGATTTTTATAAATCGGGGTTGTAAATCTCGTCCAGATCAGCCCAATCTTTGCCCAGAATAATCTCGATGTCGTACTGTGATGGCTCATCGCTGTATGTCACATTGAGCGGTGGTACTTTGAGCAATTGCGTGAGATAAAGCACTGTATGCTCGTGATCGCCGTAGTCGATGATGCGGGTGGCGGGGTAGGTGGCTGCGTCGGCGTTGTCGATCTCAACGATGTTGACACCTTGCCCGACAAGGTGTTGTTCTGTGCGGCCGGCCAGCCCAATGCGGCGTGATCCGTTGAGTAACAGCACTTCCGCATTTTCTTCTTCGACCAGTGTGGGCAAGTCGTCTATCCATTTGACAGGGGCGGTGATAGCGGGGAACACTTCGTCGCGCAACGCTTGGATTTTTTCGTAATTGGGAACGAGGACTTGACGGCCGTCGGTGGTCGTTTCGTCGTACAAATAGCTGTAATCGATCACGCTCATGCGAATGTTTTCACGCGGGATCATCTGCAAGAGCAAGGCTAACTGAATCACTTGAATATCGGTGAGCGATGTTTTTACGTTGTCCTGAAAATTGCCCCACAAGCGGGGTGATTCGGCGATGAGGATCGGGATTTCGCGGAAGTCGATCAGCTTGTCACGCACACCCATCAGCACCGCTTGCTGCCGTTCTGCACGGTCGATGTCGCCGCCTAGGGTAGCGCGGGTACGGGCATATTTGAGCGCAATGGGGCCATCCATGTTTTGCTCGCCTTCTTCTATCTCGAATGGGTCTGTGCCGTAGCAGTCGTCTGGGTAGATGGGGTCGTCGATGGCGACTGGCACTTCGATGCGAATGCCGTCGATGATGTTGATAAATTCGCGGAAGCCTTCAAAGTTGACGGTGATGTAATGATCGATTTTGAGACCCAAGAAACTGGAGACGGTATCCATTGCCAAGCCGGGGCCGCCACCGGGATAGGTGTTGGCTTGGCCCGTGTAATGTGCTTTGTTGATGCGGTCTGGCCCGAAGCCGGGGATGTCTACCCATGTGTCGCGGGGGAGCGAGAGGGCGGAGGCGGAACGGCCGACCGGGTCTACGCTGACCAGGATCATGCTATCGGTGCGGGTGGGGTCGTTTGGTGTTTCGTCGCAGCGAATGTCGATGCCGAGCAGGAGGATGTTGAGTCGTTCGGTGCTGGCATACGGTTGGTAGGTGTTGGGGTCGAGTAATGAGGTGGGGGCTTTGGTGGGAACGATGCGTGGGGCGGTGGTGGCGCGTGGCGCGGCCGTGTCATCTTGCTCTTCTACACGGGTTGTTACCACTGGGGGGACGGGCAAACTGTCTGTCTCTTCCCCGTCGTCTTGTGTTTGCTCCGAGATCGGCCGTGCCGTTGGGTTGGCGACTTGTGCGGGGGCTTCTTCCCCTTCCACCGTCGGTAGTTCTAGCGCGGTGATCGTATTATCTGCAATCGTGTTCCGTGCTGTGCGGTACACAAAAAGTCCGCTAAGGATCAGAAATAGCAGAATGCCAACCCCAATTAACCCTAGCGCCCACAATGGAAGGCGAATACGGGCGGGAGGGCGGCGATTGCTCCGAAGAATTTCTTCATTAGTCATAGATAGTACGCTCTGCACACGTGGCATGTTCAAAATACGGTGTACGCAATGTCGCATTATAACAGTGCTACTTGGCTTGACAAGCCAAGATGGTGACGTTAATATGCGTCGTGTAATAAGCGTCCACAAAACGTTGATCAGGATGAGTAAATCATCGGTCTGTGCCAGGAAGCAGATGCCTTAGATTGGAAGCATCGGCCGCAAAGAGATGATCGAAAACCACCTGAGAGTGATTTTCTGAAAGTGATTGCGTGTGTGATCGTCAGTAAGTAAGTCCGGCCGACACCGTTATCAGTCACAACGAGCGTGTCAACTGGCACGAAAGTTGGGTGGAACCACGATGAAGCAAATCATGCGCCGTCGTCCCAGCATTTTTGGGATGATGGCGTTTTTATTTTTTAAGCTGTTAGCTATTAGCCTTTAGCGATAAGCTAGACAGCCAAACTGATAAGCTAACCGCTAAGAGCTAATTATGAGTGACTACGAACAATCAGAACTGTACAAAATCCGCCATTCGGCCGCGCATGTGATGGCCGAAGCGGTACTCGTCCACTTTCCCGATGCGAAACTCGCTTTTGGGCCGCCTATCGAAGATGGTTTCTATTATGATTTTGATCTGGGTATGGGGGACGATGGCAAGGCGAATACTTTCTCCGACGAAGATTTGCAGGCGATTGAGGTGACATTTAGAAAGCTGCTGAAGAAGAATGCGCCGTTTGTGCAATCGACGATGACGGTTGACGAGGCGTTGGCTTTCTTTGCGGCCGAGCCATACAAGATCGACCAAATCGAAGAACTGCAACGGACGCAAAACGTCACCGAAGTGGGTGTGTACAAGCACCGCGAGTTTGCGGATCTGTGTCGTGGGCCGCATGTGCCATTCACCAAAAAAGTGAGGCACAACGCCGTCAAAGTGATGCGAACGTCGGGCGCATATTTTCGGGGTGACGAAAACAACGCGCAATTGCAGCGCATATATGGCACGGCGTGGCATAACAAAGAAGAACTCGAAGCGCATTTAGAGCAATTGGAAGAGGCAAAAAAGCGCGACCATCGGCGGGTAGGCAAAGCGTTGGGGCTGTTTCACATTTCGCCGCTTGTCGGTTCTGGGTTGCCGCTGTGGTTGCCCCGGGGCGCGATGCTGCGCGATACGCTCGAACGCTTTATGCGACAGGCGCAATTGGAGCGCGGTTATTTGCCTGTGATCACGCCACATGTCGGCAACATCGAGCTATACAAAACGAGTGGGCATTATCCTTACTATGCGGCCGATCAGTTCCCGCCGATGGAAATGGATGGCGAGATGTTTTTGCTCAAGCCGATGAATTGCCCGCACCACATCGAGGTGTACAAAAGTGAAGCGCGTAGCTATCGTGATCTGCCGTTGCGCTTGGCTGAGTTTGGCACGGTGTACCGGTATGAAAAGAGCGGTCAACTGAATGGGCTGACGCGGGTGCGTGGCTTTACGCAAGACGACTCACATTTGTTTGTGACAGAAGATCAGCTAGAGGATGAATTTATCGGCGTGATCGAGTTGGTCAACTACATTTTCAAGACGATGGGCATGACTGATTTTAGTGCGCGACTGAGTACGAATGACCCTGATAGCGATAAATTTACCGGGTCGCCAGAAACGTGGGAGAAGGCGATTGCGGCGATTGAAGGCGCGGCGAATAAAGCGGGAATGCCGTACACCGTCGAACCGGGCGAAGCGGCGTTCTATGGCCCGAAATTGGACTTTATTGTGCGTGATGTTCTCAAGCGGGAGTGGCAGCTTGGCACGATTCAGGTCGATTATAATTTGCCGGAACGGTTTGAAATCGAGTATGTGGGCGAGGATGGTGAGAAGCATCGGCCGATCATGATCCACCGTGCGCCGTTTGGTTCGATGGAGCGGTTTGTGGGTATTTTGATCGAGCATTTCAATGGGGCGTTCCCGTTGTGGATGTCGCCTGTGCAGGTGATGATGGTGCCGATTGCGGATCGCCATATCGACTACGCTAAAGAGGTGGCGGTGCAGTTGCGCTCGGCCGGAATGCGCGTCGAAGTAGACACGAGCAAGAGCCGGATGAACAAGAAAATCCGCGAAGCACAGTTGCAGAAAATCCCGTATATGCTGGTCGTTGGTGATAGCGAAATGGAAGCGGCCGCGGTGGCTGTTCGTACTCGTGACAATGAGGACAGAGGCGCGATGGTGGTTGCTGATTTTAAGGAACATGCGGCCGAGATCATTGCCACACACGCCCTGACGCTTTAAGGCTTGATGATATGTATAGGGACACGATGAATCGTGTCCCATACATACACCAAACTAAGCGTTTTTTCGCCCATCACCATGCGTTGAAACGCATGGCTGCACAGAAGAAAACCCGTTGAAACGGGTTGCAGATCGCTGGTATAGCACATTCCGAACCCATTTTAATGGGTTTTCCGCAGAACAGGTGCGGGATTCATCCCGTACCGATTCCAGCGAAAAACTTTAGCGTGAATTAATGGGACACGATTCATCGTGTCCCTACCCCCCTACCAGAATCATTCTAATTTTCTTGCCGAATATGCCACAGCGTAATGCCCAACGCCATGTGGACGTTTAGGCTCAACCCTTTGCCGTACATCGGTAGGAAAACGGCCGCGTCGCATTGCGCCAGCGTCGCCTTTGTCACGCCATGATCTTCGTGACCGACC
>CALECP010000039.1 GCA_937949915.1 uncultured Anaerolineae bacterium | reverse complement strand
ACCGATAAACAGGCGTGCGTCTCTTCCACAACCGCGCCTTCGATCTCGTGTGGATGGCTGCCGTTGAGCGTCAGGTAAGTAACGGGTTGAATGCCTGTTAACTCATCCATATTTTTTGATGATTCGGCCGACTGTATTCATATTCCGAAAGGTTGTTCGCATTCCGAGAATCTTTTCCATTTTCTTGGCGGTAAACTCAGAGGCACGATCTTTGCGCCACCAATACGCTTGTCGGCCGTTGACATGAAAGCTGTCGATCTCACTGTTCAAAGCATACAGTGTGTCGATAGCTGCTTGTGTGGGGGTTTCGTGCAGAAAACCGACGCGCACAGCCTCGCTTTCGCCGGTACGCGCTGGAAATGGCACATAATCGTTGATCGTTTGCAGTGCGTCCATCGTGCGTAGAAACGTCGTCACTTCGTACCCCATCGCACTTTCGAGATGGCTGGCGATGGCGGTGTGTTCGGCCGTGTCCCCCTCAAAAATGACGTTGCCACTGGCGATAAATGTCTGCACATCAGCAAACCCCATCTGCACAAACAGGTCGCGCAAGCGATCCATTTTCACGCGCCGCTTGCCCACATTGATCGCCCTCAAGAATGCGATATAGTGCGTCAATCTGCTGTCATTCCTTGCTGCAAAACAGCCAATAATTGTTTGGTATCCTCACGCCAAAATGCGGCCGAGTCGAACCATAATCCCGGAAAAACCTGCGATTTGTACACGTCGTTTTCAGGCACAACTTCAACGAATTTCCCTTCTTGTGCCACAGACCACTCTGTGCGTTTTTCATTCACAATTAAAACAACATATTCGCGTACACCTGTACGACGACGATACACATTTTTCTTGCTGTGCAAATCGTACTGCGCTGTGCTGGCGGCAACCTCTATAACCAAATCAGGCGCACCCTCAAGGTAAGTGTTTTCGGGCGCGGTGGCTTGACCATCTATGTACCATAAGGCGACATCAGGCTGTACTTCATTATCGAGATCGAGGCGGACAGATAAATTGTCGGCAAACATCACAATGGGAGTGAGACCTTCATATACGCCTGCCCATGTTGTAATGCGACCATGAAAATATGAATGAGGTAAATAAACAGGGGATGCCACGAAAACTACTCCTTCGATAAGTTCAGCTTTTTTGATTTCAGGATGCAAATGATAGATACGCTCGAATTGATCGCGAGTTAAATGATCGCCCGACTGTAAGCGCGGTTTAAGCGTTTTATATCCCTGCTCCGATTTATCATGCAACTTGACTGTCATCATCGTCACTCCAAACAAATTACAAACGAATGTTTTCTCGCTATTATTATTCCACAATTGCAGGGAACAATTCAATCGCGCTGGTGACGGCCGATCCGGCCGTTTGCCCCAGTCCGCAGAGTGATGTTTCGGTCATCGTCAGGCTCAGATCGAGTAGAATTTGTTTGTCGGCCGCCTGTGCGCCGCCGCGCTGAATGCGATCCAGTATCTCCATTTGGCGTTGGCTGCCAAGCTGACATGGGAAGCATTTGCCGCAGCTTTCGTGGGCAAAAAAGCGAGCCAACTCATACATCGGCCGCCGCAAATCGACCGTCTCATCGAATAGCAACACCACGCCCGATCCCAGTGGCACATCTTGCTCTTGTGCATCTTCGTAGGTTAAGGGCATTGTCAATTTGTCGGCCGTCACAAACTTCCCGGCCGCGCCCCCCATCAAAATCGCTTGCAACTGCTTGCCATCAGCCACACCGCCAGCCATCGTCACCAAATCGCCCAACGTCGTCCCGAACGGTACTTCATACACGCCCGGATTGACGACATGACCACTGAGGCAAAACAGCCGTGTGCCAGGCGACTTTTCTGTACCGACACTGTTCCATTTGTCCGCGCCCAAATTATAGGCAGTCAGGGCGGTGACAAATGTTTCGACATTGTTGATCGCACTCGGCTGGTCAAACAAACCGTTGGTGGTCGGATAAGGGGGTTTGATGCGTGGAAAGCCCCGTTTGCCCTCAATCGCTTCCATCAACGCTGTCTCTTCGCCGCAAATATATGCGCCTGCTCCTAAGCGTACTTCGATGTCGAATGATAGACCTGAACCGAGAATGTCGTCGCCCAAATAGCCGGCCGCACGGGCTTGGTCAATCGCGTTTTGTAGCCGTCCGGCCGCGCGGGGGTATTCGCCGCGAATGAATATCCAGCCATTGGCTGCGCCGACAGCGTGGGCTGCCAGCGTCATCCCTTCGATCAGGGCGAATGGGTCGCCTTCCATCAGGGTGCGGTCTTTGAATGTGCCGGTTTCGCTTTCGTCAGCGTTGCAGATGATGTGTTTGGTTGTGCCTGCTGCACTGCGCGTAAACGCCCATTTGCGGCCGAGCGGAAACTGCGCCCCGCCCCGCCCCAAAATGCCAAATGACTCGATTGTTTCGATAAACGCATCTGGCGCTGTGGCCAACACATTTGGCAATGCCGTATACCCCCCATGTGCTTTGTAAGCGTCCAGGCTAAGTGGGTCGATGCGGCCGATGCGGGCTGTCAGCCAAGCGGGATCGCCATTTGGCACAACGGCCGGCTCGGGATGTTGCCCCGCGATGAAAGCGGGAATATCGTCATGTGTCAGGTCGCCTGCTGGCACGTCCCCATTGAGCGCACACGGCGCAAGCTCGCACATGCCCAAGCATGGCACCACCTCGAATGTGATGCTGCCATCGGCCGTTGTTTCCCCATGCTTCAGCCCTAATTGACCCGCTATCTCATGCGCCAATTGATTGCCGCCATTGAGCGAACACGACACATCTTCGCATACGCGAATGACGCGCTTGGCCGTCGGCTCATTGTAAAACATCGTGTAAAACTCGATCACGCCATGCACGTCTGCCAACGGTACACGGAGGGCAAAGCTGATGGTGCGCTGGACTTCGGTGGGCAGCCAGCCGTATAGTGATTGGGCATGATGGAGGGCGGGTAGCAGCATCGTCCGGCCGCGCTGGGCAACTGTTTCAAGATACGCATTCAAAGGGGTAAGGTCTACAACATCGGACATCAAAACTCCATTTTCTTGACTGATATATCAGTAATATAACATAGAGTGTGCGTGTTTGGGTGAATGGTGCGTTATGTGCAACGGGGGAGCGCACGGGATCATTTTAACAACCACTTTTCGGGTGATACAATTGCCGTGTATCTTCGAGACGCAGAGGCGCGGAGGTTCGCAGAGAAAAAATAATGAGACGTAATGTTTTGCGTCTTTACGATGATAAGAAGCAAGATTTTATGATTCAAAGAGCATACCGATGGCTGGAGCGCAATGCGCCGACTGAATTGAAGGAACGGTTTCCGCAGAAGTGGCGTATTTGGCTGGGCTACCAGATCAAGGTGGTGCGGGATGGTGGTGTGCGGAATGTGAAGGGGCTGGTACGGCCGCTTTCGCTGCCACCGGGCGAGACGGAGAAGTCGCTGAAGGCGTATCTGGATCGCTATTGGGTGCAGGAGGACGGCCGCCATGATGAGCGCAAGTATTACATGATCGAGGCGTTCAATCGTTTTTTGTATACGCTGGAGCTTGTGCCAGATCGGCCGGGTAGATTGCTTGAATTGGGGGCGAGTCCGTACTTTATCTCGCTGTTGCTGCAAAAGTTTCGGCCGTATGAGATCGATTATGTCAACTATTTTGGGGATGCGTATCCTGATCAGGCGGTGCAGACATTGGTGGACGAGACGGGGCATGAGATGCCGATTCCGTTTGCCAATGTGAATGTGGAAGTTGACCCGCTACCGTACCCATCGGAGCAGTATGACGCGGTGCTGCTGTGTGAGGTGCTGGAGCATTTTACGGATGATCCGCAACGGGTGCTGACGGAGATCAAGCGCGTTTTGAAGCCGGATGGGACGTTGATCTTGTCTACGCCCAATGTGGTGCGTTTGGAGAATGTGGCGCGGTCGCTGGCGGGCATCAATTTTTATGATCCGTATTCGGGCTATGGGGCGCACGGCCGTCACAACCGGGAGTATACGGTGCAGGAGCTGCGGGATTTGCTTGCACACGTAGGGTTTACGGTGGATGAGATATTTACGAGTGACGTGTACAATAACCGGGCGAATCAATTTATGGCGGTCGGCCGTTATAAATCGCTTTTAGCAGAACGAGATCATTTAGGACAGTACATTTTTGTAAAAGCACGGAAAACGCATGAAGGTAACGCGCTGAAACCGGCGTGGCTGTATCGCAATTATCCGGCGGCCGAATTGACAACTGTCTGATAGTTTGCCATTATTTTGTTCTGTTGCTTTTTACCGCCGAGGCGGGGAGAGCGCAGAGGTTCGCGGAGATTTTTGGCATGATTGTGCTTGATTTCGTTTGTTCGATGTTGAGTTTATTCTGTTGCTTTTTTTACCGCAGGGGCGGGAAGGGCGCAGAGGTTCGCGGATATTTTTAATTTATAAGAGGTCTATTTTTATGCGTCGTAAATCGTTTGTTTTTCTTCTGATGTTGGTGGCTTTGGTGGCTGTTGTCGTTACGGCCGGGTCTGCTAGTAATGGCTCGATTGTCCATTTGCCGGTCTTGATGCGGGGAACGCCTATCGCCCAATCGATCAAATTGACTCAATATGGTGATGCTGGCTTTGGCTGTACGATCACCGACATTGCGAATGCGGGAGACGGCCGTTTGTTCGTCGTTCAGCAAGATGGGGTGATCTCGATCATCGATCCAGATGGACATGTGCTGGATACACCGTTTCTCGATCTCGATTGGGTGCCGAATCCGTGTACGGGCGATACTGACCTGAATGGTGAGGATGATAATTGGGAGCTGGGTTTGCTTGGTCTTGCTTTCCACCCAGATTATCAGACGAATGGCGAATTTTTCGTGGTGTACAACGATCCACTGACGTATGCGATCCGGCTGGCGCGGTATACGGTTTCGGCCGATCCCAATGTGGCTGACGCGACGACGAAACAGATTATGATAACGGTTGAAAAATCACTTGATGATCGGTATCCAAACGGGCGCAGTCCGGTGCATAATGGTGGTGACATCAATTTTGGCCCGGATGGCTATCTGTATGTCGGCTTTGGTGATGGCAGCCCTGATCCAGAACGATTTGGCGTTAGCGCAGAAAACATTCCGCCCGATCCGATTCCGGGTGATCCTGATAACAATGGCCAGCGCATAGATACGCTGCTGGGCAAAATAATTCGCATCGATGTAGATGAGGTCAGCCCCCATTCGCCTAACTGTGGGTCAACCGGGTATGGGATTCCGGGCGACAATCCTTTCTTTAATACAACAGATACGTGTAAAGAGATTTGGTCGTCTGGCTGGCGCAATCCGTGGCGATTTAGCTTTGATAGTGCAACGGGTGATATGTACATTGGCGATGTGGGTGAGTGGGAGCGCGATGAGGTCAACTTTGAGGCGGCCGGAGACCCCGGCGGCCGTAATTATGGCTGGAATTGCTATGAAGGGACGTTTGACCATACGGCCGCCACGCACTTGAACGGACAATGCACGGCGACTTACACGCCGCCGATCTGGGATTATTTCGAGCATGTGCAGGGGTCTGGCATTAAGTCTGTGACAGGCGGCTATGTTTATAATGGCGCGGCCAATCCGGGCTTGGCGCGGCAATATGTGTTTGCTGATTTCAGCGATACATTTAGTCTGTGGCGCATTTCGTCCCATTCACACGGGGCTGGTATGACGAAAATGAACATCACGAATATCAGTGATCTTCCGGCCGCGACGCATTTGTGGACGACGTTTGGCGTTGACCAAAATGAAGAGCTGTACATCGGTGAGTTCAATCCGAGTTCGGTGCTAAAGGCGTATGTCTATCGCGTCGATGTGGATGGCTAATCGCATGATTGAGAATGGCGTAACACTCAAGCAATATCAGCAAGATGTCGATGCGTGGATCAATGAGATCGGTATTCGCTACTTTGATCAGTTGACCAATACGGCGATCTTAATGGAAGAGGTCGGTGAGTTGGCCCGTATCATGGCGCGTGAATATGGTGAGCAAAGCTGGAAAAAGTCGGCCGAGCGGCCGGAATTGGCAGATGAGATGGCGGATGTGCTTTTTGTGCTGACGTGTCTTGCTAATCAGTGTGGTGTTGACCTGACGGAAGCGGTGCAGCGCAACATGGACAAGAAGAGCGGCCGTGACCGAGAGCGACACGCGAACAATACGAAGTTGCGCCCATAAAGGATGTCTCAAATGCGATTATTGTTTTTGTGATATTTCTCACAATTGCTACTTGGCGTGAATCGTGACATAATCGCAGCGCTTGATTGAACCTTGGACTTATGTTTTTTGCAACCGCAAAAGCGCGGAGATTTTGCGAGAAAGGCGTGAGTTCTGTGTAGCTAGTCAGGATAGTTGGCAGTGTAGTGACTATCCTCCCATATTTCTGAAAAAAGTAGACCTTTGTCGAAAGGGCGGAGCATATCTAGGCAAAACAGATGAAAGGTATTATTTTAGCTGGTGGATCGGGAACAAGGCTTTATCCTATAACGATTGGGGTGAGCAAGCAGTTATTGCCTGTATACGATAAACCGATGATTTATTACCCGCTCTCGATGTTGATGCTGGCTGGTATCCGCGAGATTTTAGTGATCAGCACACCGGATCAACTCCCTGCTTTTGAGCGGTTGCTGGGCGACGGTACACAGTGGGGCTTGCAGTTCAGCTATGCGGAGCAAGCAGAGCCGCGTGGGCTGGCTGATGCGTTTATTGTCGGCCGTGAGTTTATCGGTGATGACAATGTGTGCTTGATGCTAGGCGATAACATCTTCTATGGACACGGCTTGCCAAATATATTGAAGCAAGCGGCCGATCTGAAAGAGGGGGCGTTGATTTTTGCCTATCCGGTTCGTGATCCGCATCGTTATGGCATTGTTGAGTTTGATGGGGACGGCCGGGCGATTAGCCTTGAAGAAAAACCAGAGAATCCGAAGTCAAATTATGCGATTCCGGGTATTTATTTTTACGATAATCAGGTTGTGGACATCGCGGCTAATTTGAGGCCGTCGCCAAGAGGCGAGATTGAGATTACTGATATTAACATTCATTATCTTGATCAAGCACAATTGAAGGTGCAGCCGCTCGGGCGTGGCACAGCATGGCTCGATGCAGGCACGCATGAATCGCTCTTGCAAGCGTCTAACTTCGTGGAAGCGATCCAAGATCGACAAGGCATGATGGTGTCGTCCCCAGAAGAGATCGCATGGCGGCGTGGCTTTATTTCTGATGAGCAATTGATAGCGTTGACTGAGAAGCTGGGTAAGAACTCTTATCGGGCAGCGTTGGAAGGGTTGATCGGCCGGACGATCTTCTAAACAGTTTTTGATTGACTAAATTGACTAATAAATACCTATGAACAATTGGCCTGACTCTAACAAATTTTGGAAAGATAAGCGTGTGTGTGTCACAGGTGGCGCAGGCTTTCTCGGCTCATTTGTGGTCGATAAGCTCAAGGCACGGGGCGCAAAGGATATATTTATCCCGCGTAGCGCACAGTATGACTTGGTTGAAAAAGAGGCGATTCTTGCGATGCTCGCCGATGCCAAGCCAGACATCATCATCCACCTCGCCGCCAGTGTTGGTGGCATCGGTGCAAACCTGACCCATCAAGCGGAATACTTCTACGAAAACTTGATGATGGGGACGCAGTTGATGCACGAAAGCTGGAAGGCTGGCATTGAGAAGTTTGTGGCTGTGGGTACGATTTGTGCCTATCCAAAGTTTGCCCCCATTCCATTCAAAGAAGATGATATTTGGCACGGGTATCCGGAAGAGACGAACGCGCCTTATGGACTGGCTAAGAAAATGATGCTGGTGCAATCTGAGGTGTATCGGTCGCAATACGGGTTTAACTCAATTTATCTTCTTCCGGTCAATCTGTACGGGCCACGCGACAATTTCGATCTTGAAACGTCCCATGTGATTCCTGCACTCATTCGTAAATGCCTTGAGGCGAAAGAGCAAGGCGATGATCATATCGTTGCTTGGGGTGATGGGTCGCCTACACGGGAGTTCTTGTATGTTGAGGATGCGGCCGAGGGGATTTTGCTGGCGGCCGAACGCTATAATGGCAGTCTAGCCGTCAATCTCGGCAGTAGCCACGAAATCAGCATTAAAGAATTGGTTGAGACGGTTGGTGACATTACCCAATTCGATGGGGAGATTCACTGGGATACGACAAAACCAAACGGACAACCGCGCCGCAAATTAGATGTTGAACGAGCAAACGAATTGTTTG
>CALECP010000038.1 GCA_937949915.1 uncultured Anaerolineae bacterium | reverse complement strand
ATGAATACAGTCGGCCGAATCATCAAAAAATATGGATGAGTTAACAGGCATTCAACCCGTTACTTACCTGACGCTCAACGGCAGCCATCCACACGAGATCGAAGGCGCGGTTGTGGAAGAGACGCACGCCTGTTTATCGGTCAATGGCATTCAGATCGCGGAGTTTATGGTGTCGCCCAATGAGCTTGATCTGCTGGCGATTGGCTTTCTTTATAATGAAGGCGTGATCGATGCGGCCGACCAGATTCACTCCATCCACCAGTCGAAAAACAACTGTATGGATGTGTGGCTGACGACCGACTTCACCCCACCGGAGCGCATGATCGTCACGGCCGGATGTGGGGGCGGTGTCACATTTGATGATCTTTCGGCCGAACATGCCCCGATGACAAGCGAGCTTACTGTCTCGGCCGACCATCTAGCGCAACTGATGCGCGACATGCACGGTGGCGCACTGCGCTACCAGGCAGCGCGGGGCATCCACACGGCGGCGCTTGCCAATAAAACGGGCATCTTATTCCAGACAGAAGACATCGGCCGCCACAACACGCTCGACAAATTGCGCGGCGCGAGTTTGTTAGCAGACCAAGCGACGGACAACATGATTTTGCTCACAAGCGGCCGGATTTCGAGCGAAATGATCAACAAAGCGCGGCGGCTCGGCACACCAATCGTCGCCAGCCGCACATCCCCCACCAGCCTATCGGTGCAGCTTGCCGACGCATGGAACATCACCATCGTCGCCTACCTGCGCCAAAACCGGATGCGAATTTACACGCACCCGGAACGAATTATTTTTGTAGAGACGTAAGATTTTACGTCTCTCTTCAAGAGACACAAATATAAGAAAGAGACGCAACATTTTGCGTCTCTACACAAGGACATGCCATGACCAACACCATCAAAGTCACCATCGACGGCCGCGCATTAGAGGTCGAAAAAGGGACAACCTTGCTCGACGCGGCCGCCAAACTGGGCATCGACATTCCGGTGATCTGCTACCACCCCCACCTGACGGGCAACGGCTTGTGCCGCATCTGTTCGTGCGATACGGGCGGCCGGGTGCAATCGGCCGCGTGTGTGACAGAGTGCTGGGACGGCATGGATGTCAAGACAGACACAGAAGCCGTAAAGACGGGGCGCAAAACGATTCTCGAACTGCTTGCGTCCACCGTTGATCTGAGTGAAGCCCCTGAAATTCAGGCGATGATGGCTGACTATGCGGCCGAGCCAGCCCGCTATGAAGGCAAACGGCGCGAGACACCCGTTTACGACGACAATCCGTTTTTTGTGCGCGACTATAACCAGTGCATCAACTGTTGGCGGTGTGTGCAAGTGTGTGCGGATGATGCCCAATTCACCTATGCACTCAACTTTAACGGCCGGGGGTTCGACACGACGATTGCGACGTTCGACGATAAGGCGATGCCCGATACGACGTGCGTTTTTTGTGGGCAATGTGTGGGGGTGTGTCCGACCGGTGCGCTCAAACCGAAACGGGAAGCATTGTACGAGGAAGGCGTGAACGCGGACGAGATTTTTTATGAAACCCGGCCGCGCATGAAACGACGGAAAGGGAAAGACGGCTCGTGATATTATCGGCCGTCTTTTCGCCCTTCCAGAAAATTGCTGTATCTTTAGTTTCTCGTAACTGGTAGGTGAAAAGAAGCGGCATCTAGTCCAAAATAGAGTTCGACAAAAAACAAAAAATTGGACATGTTATGGATACCGCTTCAACACAGATATTACTCGTTCTTGAATTTCTCGTAAAGCCCGTTCAGATTGGCACAAACTTGGCTCTTGTCCAGTTGATGTGGGCAATGCTGAATGGGTCATTTCTTGAAAGTCGCGGAGCCATTCACACGGCATTGTTTGGAAGTGGCTATGACCGCCAAACGATCCAGCGCTGCTGGCGAGCCTTGCGGTATGGGGTATGGTCAATTGAGGAACTGGTCATGCGCTGGCAAGTATGGATGGAGCAAGAAACAATGTGGCAAGCACATCGTTACGATGGTTGGCAACCGGTTGCATTTGACATCACAACTTTTTGGCGACCCAAGTTGCAGCAATGGTCTGGTCGTGGTTTCCATCGTATTGCGGGTCGGTTGATGCCCGGTGTCCCCGTTGGTGTCGTTGTCCGAGTGGGAGAAATAGCTGGGCAACGGCTGCCGATGTTGTGCAAACTGATAAGAACACCAAGGACAGCAACGGACGAGCAACCAATTGAGAACAAGTTATTATGCTATGCGCGTGACCACCTTGCCCAGTGTGAAGTCGCTTTGTTCGATGCAGGTTTCAAGCTCTCAGCTATCCAAGCCGCACAAATCAATCATTTTGTGGTGCGGATGGCGCGGAATTGTGTATTGCGGCGTAATTGCCTGCCGCCTGTGATCGCCGGTAAACGGGGGGCAAAACAAAAATATGGTGCTGAAGTACGACCATTAGCCCGTTCCTACCGAGGCAAAGAAAAGGTGGGAACACCGCCTGACCAAATCAAGACGTTCAGCTTGAGTGGACATCAAATCGTTGCACACGGCTGGTCAAACTTAGTGCGTCCTGACCAGAAAGTAAACAAGCAACACCAGACTGTTCACATTTGGACGTTTCATGACTCACGATACAAAAAGCCGATGATTTTAGCCACGTCACTGGATGCGTCGGCTTCTGTCATTCTCAGACTCTATCTTGACCGTTGGTCAGTTGAGCAAGTCCCATTGGTGGCCAAACAGATATTGGGGTTGCAACGGATGTTTGTTCATGCTGTTGTCTGTGTCCAGCGGTTGCCAGAGTTAGCATTGTTGGTTGCCAATATCTTGACTGTGATGGCGGCTGTTCTGCCAGCTACACCGAGTGGCTATTGGGATAAACGCCCAAAAAAACGAGTGGTCGGCTGCGCCGAGCCCTTCGACGGGTTAATTTTAGCGATTTGACCCTTTCAGACTGTCGAATTCGCAAAAAAGCGTCTCGTACTGACCATTTGCCTCGTGGAAAACAAGCAACAGGCAAAGATGCGACTGAAAATTAGGCTAAACTAGAGTTACAATCAATTGATAACTATTCCGGTTGAAATCGGAAACCTGACTAGCTTACATACGTTAGATTTGGATTACAATCAGTTGATAACTATTCCGACTGAAATCGAGAATCTGACCAATCTATATACGCTATCATTGTTTAGCAATCAATTGGTCATGCTTCCATCTGAAATTGGAAATCTAGTCAATTTCCACAACTTATACTATGAGTACGAGTTTGTATGTGTGGATGTAGACCCCACAGAGATTGAAGTATGGAGAGAAGAAATAAAAGGAACTTCCAATGGCCTTTACTATGTTCAATCTTGCGCTGTTGCTACGCCATCTATGATACCAACGGCCGTAACGATCAGCCTAGAGCCAAATCGGGTAGCAACGCCACCGATTAGCATTATATGCTTGATGTTATTCTTCATCGGCGCATACAGTACACGAGCGATCATACGTCAAAAATAGGGTAGCAGTTTAATAGTGAGGCGTTACGCAGTGGGCGAGTTCATTCACCGCGTAACGCTTTTTTGTTATGTGCAACTTTGCGGCCGATAATGCGTATGGGTTGTAGCGATTAAAATTTACCGAACTTCTAATCATAGAGTGGATCATTATGACGTTTGCAGACATTGTTCTTTTAGTTGGCTTGATTGCGCTCATGTCGCCGTTCATTTGGATGGTGACACGCGCCGGATTGGAAAAAGGCTGCCCTGAATGCGGTAGCCACGCTGTTCATAAGTCTGAGGAGTTATATGACGCGCACGTTTATGCGTTTTCTTCGTGTGAAGCCAGCCGTCCCACTGCTCAAGAGCGATTTATTGTGCATCATCGTTGTGTTGTGTGTAAACATGAATACAAGACGACGATGACGCGAACACGATAATCAATTGCTTCCGTTTGCTTATCCGTATTATTGACGAGGTTAATCAGTATGAATGCTTCAGACATTATGCTTTTACTTGGCTTGATCATTATCATGTCGCCCATTATCTGGATGGTGACGCGCACGAAACCGAAACAAGAAGGCTGCCCCGAATGCGGGAGCAGCAACATTCACACACACCAAGAGCAAGACGGGATGCAAGTATACGAAACGGCCGGGGGTGGAATGGGGAACCATGCTACCGTGCAAGAAAAGTTTATCGTCCATCATCGTTGTTTTGCGTGTGGGCATCAATACAAAGTGACGATGACGCAATCACGTTGATCGCTTTTTCTGTTGCCAGCGCCACCGACAAAGCGACTGAATCTTATACTGGAAGTGTGTGCAACTTCTCGGCCGTGCTTCCGTATCGTCTAGTGAGGTAAATTATTATGAATTTGTCAGACGTTGTATTACTTGTCGGTTTGGTTGGCCTGATGTCTCCGTTTATCTGGATGGTGACACGCACCGAGCCGGAAAGAGGCTGCCCTGAGTGTGGTAGTGTTGCTATTCAAAAAAATAGAGAGCAAAATGGAATGCGTGTTTGTGATGCACGTGGCTCACAAGCGGATGGTTACGTGGTGGTGCAAGAGCAATTCATTGTACATCATCATTGTATGGGTTGTGGTCACAAATACACAACAACGATGACCGAATCACGTTGATCGCTTTTTCTGTTGCCAGCGCCAAATAATGCCGACTGGATAGCCGACCATTTTCGCCACATCGCCCACGAAGCGAATGGCGGGGACAGTGGCGAAGGCGCGTAATTTGGCAGCCAGTTGCCATCCGGCCGTGGCTGTGTCTAATCGTCTGAATGCGGCCGCGCAATACACCACCCCGGCGACGAGCATAACGAGCCAACTGAGCGGCCGACCACGCATCATCCCCTTGAGCAAAACGGGGAGCGCGACGAGATAAATGCCATAACGAATGGCATGACGTTTGCGCCACAAATCAGCTTTACCATCCCCTCGCGCATACAAATAGTACTGTTTCCAGAACGCTTTGAAGGAGGAGCGCGGCCGGAAGTACGCAACCGCATCGGCCGCAAACGCGAACGGGGCAAACTGATCGCGCAACGCCATATCGAACAGCAAATCTTCACAATAATCGAGCCATTCGGGATAGCCGCCTACTTGTTCCCATGCCGCTTTGGTAAATGCAATCGAGCGACTGGATGGCAAAAAGGCGGCGGGGTCGATGTCGTCAAGCGCGGGGAGTACGGTTGCACCCATCGCGGTTTCAAACGGGGTGTACGTGTCTGGTTCAAACCACCCGGCCGTGACCTGGGCTGTGCCAGCAAGAATGGGAAGCGTGATCGCATCGAGCCAGCCCGGATCGAGGATAACGCCTGCGTCGGTGGCGGCGATGATGTCGCCTGTCGCGGCCGCGATAGCCCGATTGCGGCCGACGCTGATGTTGCTGCCCGGTACGGGGATAATGCGTAGGGGCAAAATACGGCCGTACTCCTGCAAAACAGCGATAGTGTGGTCGGTCGAGCCACCGTCAGTGATCACGATTTCGTCTGGCTGGCGTGTCTGGCGCACCAGCGAATCGAGGAGCGGCCGGATCGCGTCCCCTTCATTTTTGACCGTTGCAATGATCGATACAAGCATACCCTCCATTTGACCACAAGCGGCAGCGAACGGCGACTGATTCAATGTTGCTGATGGTAAGACAGAAACTGTTGTATAATGATTTTCAGCGTATGATAGTGCAAAATAACAACAACTCGTCCCCAGATATTGCAGATGTTCCTTTAGCTGATGATGGCGGTGGTATAGCTAAAAGAGGTTTCAATTATCAAGATCATTTTACTGCCCAGAAATGTTTGGAAATGCTCCAAAATCCTGACCAATATGAGTATGTATCGTGCGAAACTCACGAAGATGTTGTTGTAAAACGCAAAGATTTAGGCTATCAATTTTATCAAGTCAAAACAAGGTCTAGTGGTCAGTGGACGATACCTCTTCTGAAAAATGTTTGGGCTAATTTTTTGAGCTTGCGAGAAAAATTTAACGGGGGGCATGAATTCGGGTTTGTTAGCGAGCAGACTGCAACATATGGGTCGAACAAGAGTCCCAATCTTGGGAAGATGAGAGATATAACACGTAAGGGAAAAACAATATGTAACCAAAACGAAAAAGATGTAGCCGATAAATTAATAAAACAGCTACAAACATATTGGCTGATGGATGATGAAAATGATGCCAGAGAATTTTTCTGGAGCATTCGTATACT
>CALECP010000037.1 GCA_937949915.1 uncultured Anaerolineae bacterium | reverse complement strand
CATCGGCAATGGTCGGTTGATTGATCGCAAGCATGGCGCGATTGTAGCCGATTAGCCCCGTGCGGCGACAAAAGCGGCGATGGCGCGGTCTATGTCTGCGGCCGTTGTTGCCCAACTGCATACGCTGATGCGAATGGCTGGCTGTCCTTGCCACGTTGAGCCGCCACACCAGATGTCGCCACTGTTTTGAATCGCGGTCAGCAACGCGGCCGTCTTTTCGGCCGTGTCTGCGCGTACCAGCACTTGATTAAAAACAACGTCATTGAGAACGGTAAAGTGGTGGGCGCGTAACCCGGCCGCCATTTGTTGCGCTCGTTCGCATAGACCCGTAATGAGATCGCCTATGCCAGTGCGGCCGAAAAATTTGAGCGTCGCCCACAGATCAACCCCGCGTGCGCGGCGAGACATATCGGGCGTGAAAAACATATTGTCGCGCTCGTCACTCGTCTGAATATATGCGCCTGCTTGGTGCATGGCGGCGACGATGGCGGCCGGGTGCTTGCACAGTACCAGTCCGCAATCATAGGGGGTGTTGAGCGTTTTGTGGCCGTCCACTGACCATGAATCTGCTTTTTCGAGGCCGGTGGTCAGGTGGCGGGTGCGTTCGCAAGCGGCCGCCCATAGCCCAAACGCGCCGTCGATGTGTACCCATGCTCCGGCCGCTTTGGCTGCGTCGCAAATCGCGTCGATGTCGTCGAATGATCCGGTGTTGACGTTCCCGGCTTGCAAAATAACAAGACAGCTTGCATCTAATGCAGGCATATCGGCGGCCGTGATCCGTCCTTGCGCGTCGGCCGGAATCAGTTCGACTCGTGATCGGCCGAGTCCCAAGATGGCGAGGGCTTTGAACACCGTTCCGTGTGCGGCCGCGCTGATGATGACGCGCAGTGGGGGTGCGCCGAACAAGCCATGTTCATTCACATCCCATCCCATCTGTTGGAGTAGAGCGTATCGTCCGGCCGCCAGCCCGACCATCGTGGCGACTGATGTGCCGCCGACGAGACCGAGCGCGGTCTGGCTGGGCAAGCCGAGCAGATCGACAACCCAGCGCTCGCATACCGCTTCTAGTTTGGCGGCGATGGGGGAGGCGACGTGCAAAACGGCGTTTTGATCCCATACGTCTGCCAGCCATTTGGCGGCGAGCGCGGCCGGGACGGCGTTGCCGTTGACAAAGCCGAAGTAGCGGCCGCCTGTTTGGGCGACGGTGGCGGGTGAGCCATATCGGGCGAGTAGGGTGATGATCTGCTCGGCCGTGCTGGTATCTTCTGGCAGTGCTTCGTCAAAAACGGCTAACTGTGCGATGGCGGCCGGGTTAGGATACACGCGCTGCTCGGCAACGTGGTCGATGTAGTCGAATGCGGCTGCTTGCGCGAGGTGAAACGCTTTTTTATCCGCTAAGTCGGCACGCATTTGGTTGTGTGTGGGGGTGTTCATAGGGTGAGGATACTATGATTGCATAGCAAAAAAAAGACGGCAGCAATCCCAAAATTGCCACCGCCTTTTTTTTAGAGCAGAGATGTGTGTGTCAAAATGTTAAGCGTTAGTTGAGCGCCATGCGTAGTTTTTTGCGTTTGGATGGCACGGTGACAAAGAGTGATCCGGCCGCGACGCTGGCGAGGGCCAATGCGGTGATACCTACCAATGACGATTGCGCGTTGTAGGCGACAAAGATACCGATGAATGCCCACACGATAACACCGACATAGGCGATGTCGCCATGGCGCAGGCTCATCAAAATACCAACCAGTGTGGCGACTGCCATCATGGTGACTGACCATGTTTGTGGTGCGATGCCCCAGCCGTCCCATCCCATTGAGATCGACCAAGTGGTAACGTTTGCGACGGTGGCGACGGTGATCCAGCCGAGGTAGATGCTAAAGGGAACATGTACACACCATTTCATGCCGCGTGAGACAGGTTTGCGGCCGATGCCCAGCTTCAAATAGATTGCAATTAAGGAGACAAGCATGACCAACATCAATATCAATGAGAGCGTGACCCACTGATATAGCCATACGATCAACCATGCGATATTGGCGACACAACTCAGTAAAAACCAGCCATAAATGCCGCGCAAATCACTGTTTTCTTTTTGTGGCTTTTGTGCTTGGTAGATGCCATACGCCAGCATCCCGGTGTAGATGACTGCCCAGATCGAGAATACATATCCGGCCGGAATGAAAAAGGTAGTGTATTTGTCGGACAGTTCACCGATGTCTGCATTGTTGAATATGCCTGTGTTGGAGACACCATTCATAGCGATGGTGGTGATAATGGCGAATACAGTGAGAATTTGTCGTTTGGTGTCTTTGTTTTTCATGCTAAACCTTTTGTTCATGTTTTGTTTGCATTTAATCTTTGCATAACATGAACAGAATGTCAATAATTTCACCTGAAACAGATCGATACTGGCTATTCTGCGGCCGATAAGCAAAAAAAAATGCCAGCCAATTGGCTGACATTTTGTTCAAAATATGTGTGAAAGGATGTATTGGGGCTATTCGGTAAAGTTGATCACGAGCCTCGGCCGTTGCGTGTATTCTGCTTCTCGGCACATAAAATCTACACCCCACCCTGCTTGCGTGGCTATCAGAAGGCCATTGTTTGGCGTTTCGCCTGTTAACCATCCTTGTACCAATGCAACACCTGCTTCGTCAAACGCGAACTTATAGGTGATATTTGTGCGCGGTGTGCCATTCTCATCTGTCTGGCTTGTCAACGAGCTGGCGATAATCGGTATAGGCGCACTACCGTCAGATAGATTGAATGCACCAGATGCGTTCCACAAAGTATCATCACTGGCGTATTCCCAACTGACTTGATACTCATCCCAGGGTTGATTTGTAATCGGATAGATGGCTAATCTTGCAGGTGCTGCTATCGGCGTGTTGTCCACGACAAACAGCTCGAGTGTGACCGATGTAATAGTTGCACCTGATGAAATCGCCGTGTTCAACATATCCCATTGCATCAAAACACGCTTTTGTTCACCCTGATAATTAATGGGCCCGCGCAGAGAACAGTTATCTTGTGCGCCAAAGTTGCTGATGGCTTCATCTCTGTATTGTGAAATCATCGTATCTTGTGCTGGTTCTAATGAAACAGGCGACTGGGAAACAACCTCTGTTGGTATGGGTGTTGCTGTTGCTGTTGGGGAAGGTGTGCTGGTTGGCACGGCCGTTGATGTCGGTGTGTTGGTCGGTGGTATGGGCGTACTTGTCGCAATACTGATAATTTCTATCGTTGGTGTAGGCGTGTGTGTTGGTGTGTCTGTCGGCGTGGGCGACGGTGTTTCAGTTGAAACAGCAACAACCTCCAATGTAGGTAGTGGTGTCGGTGTATCGGCCGGCGTTGGTGTGTCTGTCGGCGTTGGCGTTGGTGTTAGTGTGTCTGTCGGCGTGTGTGTTGGTGTGTCTGTCGGCGTGGGCGACGGTGTTTCAGTTGAAACAGCAACAACCTCCAATGTAGGCAGTGGTGTCGGTGTGTCTGTCGGCGTTGGTGTAGCTGTTGGTGTTGCTGTTTCAGTTGGGGCAACAAATGTTGACTCAATCGGTTGTTCAGGCGGCTCTGGTGTGTTGGCAACCGCACCTGGAAGAGGCACATCTGTTGGCTGGATGGGCAGGATAGGAGTGGCGGTAGGTGTAGGTGTATCAGTTGGCGCGGCCGTGGGTGCAGGTGTGTCAGTTGGCACGGCCGTGGGTGCAGGTGTGTCAGTTGGCACGGCCGTGGGTGCAGGCGTGTCAGTCGGCACGGCCGTGGGTGTCGGTGTATCAGTTGGCACGGCCGTCGGCAAAGGCGTTGCTGTCGGTGTACTTGTTTCAGTCTGTACTATCGGTTCAGCGACAGGCTCAACTTCTGTCTGTTGATCACTGTCTGCATCTTCTGATGAATCTTCTGATGAATCTTCTTTGTTTGTAGAAGTACGGTTCCCATCTCCATCTCCATCATTCGCAACCGCATTTTGCTCTTGTTGCGAACGTCCTTCACCATTTGCCTCTGCATCTGGCGCGATGGGTGCTTCTTCCTCAACTATCTTTGTTGCAATCGGTTCACTAGCAATCGTTGGCTCAGAAGCGATCTCGGTTGCCGTTTCCGGTGCTTCTGTTGGCAAAGGCGCGTCTGTTGCTGTCGGCAATGGTGTCAGCGTAGGCTCGGCCGTGGCTGTTGGGTCTGGTGTCAGCGTTTCATCGACCAACGTATTGCTCTCTGGCAATTCCCCGACCTCAGACACAGGCTCGTTATTCAAATCATCATTGTTATCTGAAAGCGAATTGATACCGATCACCAATCCGGCCGCGAGGGCCAGCGTCGCAAGAACGCCTGTTGTCGCGGCCGCGACTGAACCGATAGAGTTGAAAAAGCCACCGCTTGCGTTTGATGGAGCAGATCCGCTGGCTGGCGGTGGTGCCGCATCAACCGCGTCAAACTTGGCATTAAATGCCTCCATCATGCTGGCATGACCAGAAGAAGCCGCTTCGGCCGATGGCTGTACAGGGGCAAGGCTTTCCAAGCCCCCCAACATTTCAAGTAATGGGCGCAACTCGGCTGCCTCTGCGGGAAAGTCCGCAAGGCACGATGACATCGCTTCACCAGCGTGCATCCGTGCGAGACACTCATCGAGTATCAGGTCAAAACCCTGAGAACCCATTACTTAATCATTACTCCGTGCCATATTCTCAGACTCTTCCAAGATACGGCGTAGCGAGCGCAAAGCTCTGTGTTGAAGGGACTTGATCGACCCTTCTTGTTTACCCATTACATCAGCGATCTTTCGATTGCTCCAGCCATCCACAAACTTGAGGATGATGACTTGTGCTTGATCTTCTGTCAGATGCTTAATCGCTTCTTTCAAACGTTCACTTGACAAATCCAAATCAATCTGGAGCGTTGGATCTTCATCGCTAACAATTTCTCGATCATCTATTGGCATCCATTGGATGCGACTATCTTTACGATAATGATCGCGCACCAGATTGCCCGCAACTGTATACAGCCATGCAATGATCGGCCGTCCTTTGTCTTCATACGTGTCGATCTTGCGAACCAACCGAATGAAAACTTCGGATGCCAAATCTTCGGCAATTTCCCGATTGCTCACGCGATAATAAATATACGAGTAGATACGACTGTAACTGTCCTCGTATATCTGCGTAAACGCTTCGGAGTCACCCAGCTTGGCTCTTTCGATCAAGCTGGAATCTGGGCTAGACAAGCGTTACAGTCTCCAGTGTTCACATTGCATAACGCCCGACCATCCATATAGATACGCCGTCAGGACTTCCGTTTGCAATATGGTTGTGTTTCGTATCATGATGTTCGAAATCAAGTTAAACCTTCTGTCATCAAACCTGTTAACGTCAGATGGCAATAAATTGCAACATAGTTGACGGGTGAATAGTTTGACAAGTATTGATGCGGACAGTCACTTGGTGTACTTATAGTGTCGGCACAACGGCCGCCAATCGATCCACCGCCTTCTCCAAATCAACCATTGCTGTCGCAATCGAAAAACGCAGATGATGCTCTCCGCTTGTGCCAAACGCGATCCCCGGTGTACCTGCTACTTCTGCCTCTTCCAAAAGGCGCTCAGCCAATGTCAGGCTATCGAGCGTTGTATGCGTGAAGCGAGGGAACAAATAAAATGCCCCTTCGATAGACCGACATTCGATACCGTCAATCGCATTGAGAGCAGGCACCATAAAGTCACGCCGCGCTTGGTAAGATGCTTTCATTTCAGCCACACAAGCGTGATCGCCATTGAGCGCGGCCGTCAACGCAGCCATGCCAAATGAGCTGGCTGATGTGACTGTTTGACTATGCAATTTACCGGCCAATTGGGTGATCGCAGGGGGCGCAACCATCCAACCCAGTCGCCAGCCCGTCATCGCATACGCTTTTGATAATCCATTGATCGTAATGGTACGCTCGGCCATTCCCGGCTCGGCCGCCAGGGGATAATGCTCACCGTCATACACTAACTGCTCGTACAGTTCGTCGTAGATCACATACAGATCAGCTTCGATAGCGACCGCAACCAAGTCATCTATTTCGGCGCGTGTTAGCACCCGGCCGGTTGGATTATTGGGCGACGTGACCATAATCGCTTTGGTGCGGGGCGTAATCTTTTCGCGTAGCATGGCGGCCGTCAGCGTGAAATTGGTTGCGCTGGGCAGCGATACAGGCACAGGCACACCGCCTGCCAGCGTGATCATCGGTGGATAGCTAACCCACACCGGCTCTAGATACAGCACTTCGTCCCCAGGGTTGACAATGGCGTTGAGCGCGAGATTTAACGCCCATTTACCGCCCGGTGTGATGATCACTTGAGAGCTGGGATCAATCGTCAAGCCTGTGTCACGCTCATATTTGGCGGCAATCGCCTCGGCCGACGCATGTGTCGCTTTTGTCGGCCCCGGATAATGTGTATCCCCATTGCGAACGGCAGCAAAGGCCGCTTCTTGAATGTGTTGGGGCGTGTCAAAATTGGGATCGCCACCTGCCAGAATGATGATGTCCCGGCCGGATGCGCGTAACGCTTTTGCTTTGTTGCTCACGGCAATGGTAGCTGACGGTGGTAGGGCAAGGAGTTGATCAGATAATCGTTTCATAGCATATTTGCCCCCGTAGAGACACGCTATATCGTGTTTCTATGGGGTGAATTGGGGAGTAAACACTCTAAAAAAAAGGAGCAGTGACAATCACTGCTCCTTTTGGTTTAACGAATGAGAAGCCTGCGACTGTTTATTCGACCGGAGTCATTTCCACAATTTCGACCTCGAAGGTCACATCGGCCGCTTCACCCGTACCGGGCAGTGGGCCAACCACATCGGCCGGTACAAAAATTTGGCGCGTGCTGCCGATTGTAGCACCGGGCAACGCTTCATCGAAGCCGGGCAATTGCCCCAAACCAAGCTGCACGGGTACGGCTGCCTGTCCAGAATAGGCAGAGCTTGTCACCATTTCGCCATCGGCCGTCCAAACATGATAGACAACATTGATCGAATCGCCAATCGAAACTTCGTCGCCATCACCTTCAACCAAATCATAATAGCGAATACCGTCCGTTCCTTCTACTTCGGTGAAATCAGCCACGTCTGCTTCCTGCGGCCCATCTGGCGGCGCGGGAAGCGTGTCGGATAGCGTCACCAAGAACGTGTAGTCGCCCGGTTGGAAGCCTGCACCGACGAGTGCTGCTTCTGGCATATAGATTTGCCGTTGCTCACCCAATTTGATGCCGTCTACACCGTCGATCATCGCTTGGAACATGTTGTCATCGCTCGTCTGGAATGCGATAGGACGGCCGCTCGTTACCGAGTTTGCTAATGGACACGCATTGGGATTGGTGTCCCACAATACGAAGTCTAATACCAGCACTTTATCCTCGCCAACAGCATCTCCTTCACCCTCTTGAATCACGGCATAGCGCACGTCATTCGGGACAAAGGTGTAATCAGCATCGGCCACTTCGACACGAGCAGGAACGGGATCAACACCGACTAGCTCCACATCGAAATAGAGCGTTGAGTTTGGCGGAATCGTACCGCCGCCTTGTTCACCGTAGCCTAGTTCTGGCGGAATCATCAAAATCGCTTTGTCGCCCGGTGCAAGCAGTGTAAAGCCTTCATCCCACCCTGGAATGACGCTGCCTTGTCCCACAGGGAATTGGAATGTCTGGTCACGATCACGCGAGCTATCAAATTTTGTACCGTCTGGCAGGTAGCCGGTGTAATGTGCGTCTACTGTGTCACACGTTTTTGCTTTTTCACCATCGGCCGTCGCTTCCAAAATGACGTAGCGCAAGCCAGAGGCTGTTACGTCGATGTCATCATCATCATAGGTAGGGAGCAATGCTTTTAGCTCGTCAGATGCTTCGACAAATACGGCCGGTTGGATCGTCGGCGGCACGGCCGTTGGGAGTGGTGTCGCCGCATCGGCCGCTTCATCTCCCTCTGTCTCCGAGCTATCTACCTCTTCATCATCTTCTTCATCATTGCTGGCAGCATCGGCATCTGCATCAGCTTCATCTGTGTCTGTTTCTTCATCACCCGTCGTTTCGGCCGGGGCTTTTGTTTCAACAGTCAATTCATTATCGGGCTGGCTGCCACATGCCACCAAAACGGCGATGAGCAGCACGATCAGGATTAGGTAACGTTTCATCTTGTCTCCTTTGTCTGGAAATTAGAACATACATATACCACACACTGCCATGAGACGATGCTACACGGTAGATGTTCGCTTCAAATTTGTAAGTTCTGACTTTTTTTCAAAAAAACGAACAGCAAGTATAGATGTTTTTGCACATCACGACGATAGGCTCTTGATTTGAGCGATGATTTTACTCATAAACGAGAGAGATTCTCATAAAAGTGCGGGGCAATAAAGCGAGAAAGTGCATAGGAGACAGCTTGGGCGAATTTATCGGTGCGGCTCACTTGTCCGGCCGACAGCATTCCGGCCGCACCACCTTTTTGACGCAACAATGGATCGTTCATCATTTCGCCGATCAATGGGCCCAACTCTTCACCCGCGAGAACACGCTGGGCAATGGCGGTGGGCAAAGGGATTTTTGCTGTACACGCGATCCCTTCCCGGCCGTCTCGGTGGCAAATGATCACCCAGCCCAGCAGCATCAGCCCGGCCGCTTCTGGGTTGACACCGCCCTCTAGCCCAATGCCCAGATCGGCATCGTGCAGTTGCCGTGCGGCCGTAGCGCGATTGCGTGCGCCAGCTATACATTCTGCGTCGCTCATCGGCATATCAGATACACCAGATGGGACGCTGGTGGGGAGAAAAGTAGCGTCTGGCCAGACGGCCGTCAGTGCTTGACGAACGGCCGCTATTTTGGCAGGGTTTTTTGTTCCGATGGCAACTTTCATAGGTTTGCTCATTGTTTTGGTTGGTAGGTTAGTTGGACGAGTCCGGTAGGGTAAGTTTGGGTGGCGGTGTGGGTGAGCGGGACGGCCGTCGGCAACTGATCGACCAGTGCGATGCCATCGCCCAAAATAATCGGCACAACAGACACGATATAAGTGGTGATCAGCTTTTCGGCCGCAAAGACGGCCGCCAATTTGCCGCCACCCACCAGCCACAAATGCTCAAAGCCAGCTTCGGCCGCTTCCGCGATAATCGTCTGGGGCGCGGCCGTGGTGGGGGTGATCGCAGCGGCCGGAGCGGGAGCAGGATCGAGCGGCCGATTTGTCCACACCCAGCACCGTTTATCACCGTAATACCACACGTCAAACGTCTTGATCTGATCGAATGTGCCGCGCCCCATCAGCAGCGCATCGACCGAATCGAAAAACGCATGATAACCATAATCCTCTCCCTCGCTATCGACGGCCGTCAGCCAATCGACCCCACCATCGGCCGTGGCGATATACCCATCAAGGGAGGCTGCAACATAGTAAGAAACATTCATTTGGTTATGCGACTATAATTGAAAACACCAACAGATAATCCAATAAGGATTAGAATGAACATCAAATTGAATGGCAGCAATTCAATTGTTTTTACACCATTCTGATTCAGGCTAATAACTGTGGGGATACTATTGGCACAACTTGACAAGTTCGCTCCTGTTTCCGCATTCCAAACCTGAATTTCTTCTTCCGCGGCTTCAACACAGACATTTTCATCGAATGAAGAATCAGATAACTCTGTCAGATTAAGAATCTCTGCTGGCACGCTCGTCAGTTGATTGGTAGACAAATCTAGCTGCGTCAACGCGGCAAGGTTTCCGATTTCTGCTGGCATACTCGTCAGTTCATTGTTATCCAAATGTAGCCATCTCAACGCGGTCAGATTTCCGATTTCTGCTGGCACACTCATCAGTTCATTCGTAGACAAAGATAGACTCGTCAACGTGGTCAGATTTCCGATTTCTGCTGGCACACTCATCAGTTCATTCGTAGACAAAGATAGACTCGTCAACGCGGTCAGATTTCCGATTTCTCTTGGCACACTCGTCAGTTGATTGCTACCCAACCATAGCCGAGTCAACGCGGTTAGACTTCCGATTTCTGCTGGAGCACTCGTCAGTTGATTGTTATCCAAATGTAGCCCCATCAACGCGGTCAAATTTCCGATTTCTCCCGGCACGCTCATCAGTTGATTGTTATCCAAATGTAGCCAATTCAACGCAGTCAAGTTTCCAATTTCTACTGGTAGGCTCATCAGTTGATTATTAGACAAATACAGGTGACTTAATGCGGTCAGATTTCTGATTTCTACTGGAACACTCGTCAATTGATTGTTATATAAAGATAGGCTCGTCAACGCGGTCAAATTTCCGATTTCTACTGGCACGCTCGTCAGTTCATTGTAAGACAACCTTAGCGTAGTCAACGCAGTCAGATTTCCGATTTCTGCTGGCACACTCGTCAGTTGATTGTTAGATAACTCTAGCCAAGTCAACGTTGTCAAATCCCCGATTTCTGCTGGCACACTCGTCAGTTGATTGGAAGACAAATATAGCACCATCAACGCGGTTAGATTTCCGACTTCTACTGGCACACTCGTCAGTTGATGAGCAGACAAATACAGACTGGTTACAACACCGTCTGTGCATCTTACCCCTTCCCAAGAACATGGTGTCGTGGAATTTAGCCAGTCTGCCCCAAAGTCACCTGTGGGATTCGCCTCATAAATAGCAACGAGGGCCTCACATTCATTTTGTGGTACCTGGCTGACTTGTGTGCAATCAAATTCTGTTTGAGCAAAGATAGGCTGGCTGCTACTACCAAACAACAACAATGCGATGCCTACCATCATCATAAGCGAACGAACGCTAAAACTGGTTTCTCTATTCATGGATCAACTCCTTTTTGTATCTTCTATTATTGTATTGCGACTGGTATCGCTATCTAATTTTAGGGCAAAATGCCATTATGTTAAAACATTCAGCAATATGGCGATTCGCCCGATTCAATTTTGATCTCATACATGGAATCACGCTCATATATGCAAGAACGGGTATGCACCACTCGTCATTCGTCACTCGTAGCTCGTCACTTTCTTGCCATTCTCCCTCCCCTTTGCTACTCTACATTCAAAACGTTCTGAAAGTTTGAAGAGTAAGAGAAACCATGCACCCTGATTTAACTGATGTCAATGAAAGTACCGTTGCCGGACTCGGCCGTTTGGCGCGATTTTTTGGATTTAATGATGTGATGGGGCGGCTCTACGGCACACTGCTGATGAGTCCCGATCCCCTTTCGCTTGATGACCTTGCCAATGGTCTCAAAATTAGCAAAGGCAGTGTCAGCATGAACATGCGGACGTTAGAGCAATGGGGCATGGCGAAAGAACACTGGGTGCGCGGCGAGCGCAAAAAGTATTACATGGCAGAGTCTGATATGTGGCAGGTGATCCGCAATGTGTTGGGCAGCCGCGAACGGCGTGAGGTGGTGCTTGCGCTGCAAGTGTTGGGCGATAGCGTCGAACGGCTGAAAACGGCCGAGCATGAACTGACGGCCGAAGATCGCGCCCTCGCCGCCTACTACCTCGAACGAATCAGCGATCTCCAAGCATTCTTCCAAGTGGCCGAAATGGCACTGAACACTGTGCTGGGCAGCGACAACAGCCTCGACTTTGATGCTGTCACCAAAATCGAAATCACATAGCGACCACGCTTATTCACGCATATATCCCGCCATGCGCTGGACCGTACCAACCCACTTTGAACGGGGTTCATCCCGTATCGGAACTAGGGTCGCCAATGGTACTCAACATCTGGTTCGCTTTCCGGCGGCGGACTAACTCCATACTTGACAGCCACAAAGCCATGCTTCTCGTAGAAAGCGCAGGCATTGACATTTTTGACATGGGTGCAAAGCTCTAAGCCTGTAGGTGACAGGGCTTGGGCATGAGCAATCAGGGCCGTGCCTATCCCTTTGCGTTGGTGGGTTGGATCGATGTAAAGTCGGTCGATATAGCTCTCCTTGATAGCTAGAAAACCCCGGAGTTGCTCATCTTCTTCCATCACCCATATCTCGTTGTTTGCGGCAACCACATTGGTAAAGTAATGGCGATCTTCCTCTTCTGTATGGCTGCCCGATAGGAAGCTGTAGGTATCTGCGCTGGTTACGCGCCACAATTGAATGACAGCTTCCAACTCATCAGCTTTCATTTTGCGTATTTTCATAGATTGCGTTTGCCTCTCGATTTTGTGTTGAATCTTTTAGGCGTTTATCCCCTAACGCACGGTATGCGATGTAGTTACATGGCTTGCCATGTACCCACGTGCGTCAATGGGATAGTCACCATCTATTATCAGAACGCGACAGGCAATGCTTCCAATTTATTGACCATCATCAACGGCGTATAGCGAAGTTGGTCGTCTGCCACAGTAAGGCGCAAATTGGGCGCACGTTCCAGCAACATTTGGAACGCGATCTTGCCCTCTAGCCGTGCCAATGGTGCGCCCAAGCAGTAATGGATGCCATGCCCGAATGCGAGATGTTTATTCGGGGTGCGCGTGATGTCGAATACATCCGCATTCTCGAACGCCGTTTCGTCCCGGTTGGCCGACATCAGCCCGGCCGAAATCGCATGACCGTGCGGAATCGTTACGCCATTTAATGTGATCTCTTCTCCCGCAAAACTCAATTCGGCCGTTTGCAACGCGCCATCATAACGAAGCATCTCTTCGATGGCGGTGTCGAGCAAACCATTATCAGCGCGGAGCAGCGCTAATTGGTCAGGGTGCTGGAGCAAGCTGCGCGTCCCATTGGCGATCAGGCTAATCGTCGTTTCATGCCCCGCCACCAACAGCAAAAACAGCGTCCCGATCACCTCATCCTCGCTCAATTTATCGCCATCCTCCTGCGCCAGCACCAACGCGCTGGCAAGGTCATCCTGTGGGGCGCGGCCGCGATCCGCTGCCAGCCTGCGTAGATATTTGACCATGCCACGCACGGCCGGAACCGCTTTCAACATATTGACGGGTGATGGATTGACCAGAATGCGCTGGGTGAGATCAGCAAAATTGATACGATTCGCTCGTGGCACACCGATCATCTCGCTGATCACATTGATCGGTAGCGGCTTGGCATACGCTTCGATCAGGTCAACCTGCCCCGCGGCAACCGCCTGGTCGAGCAGTTCGTTCGCTATCGCTTCGATACGGGGCTGCAACTGCATGATCATGCGCGGCGTAAACGCTTTATGCACCAGGTTTCGCAAGCGACGATGGTCTGGCTCATCTGAGTTGAGCATGTTGTTGAGCAACGGCTTGAAGGCTGGCGGTAGCCACCACGTACTGCTGATCCCACTCTGCTTTTTTGCCGATCTGGGGTCTTTGATGATGCGAGGGTCTTTGAGTGCGGCCGCTACATCATCATAGCGCGTAATCAGATACGTTTTTTGGAAACGGTTCAGCTTGACCAGCGCGATAGGCTGCTTGTGGCGCAATTGTTTGAAAACGGCGTGTGCGTTCTGGTTAAAGTGGTCACTGGAGAGATCGATTAGTTGTTGTTTCATGTTGTTTCCTCGCGTTTGCGAATGCCATTGAGAATAAGGTCAGAAAGCATCTGGGAGAGCGCGGTGTACTCTGGCTCGGCCGCGTCATCCCCAAAAATCGTCGGGAGCATAAACCCGCTCAACACCATGAGGATGAAAGTAGAAACCAACATCGGATCGAGATCGCGGATTTCGCCCTTTGCGACCAAATCGCTGAAATAGCGGTTCGATATGTCGATAGTTGGCCCCATCATGCTGCTCATCATCTGTTCGCGCAGTTCCTCGTCGATGATCAATTGCGGGATGATGGCACGGAGCGCGGGGGCGTATTGGGCCATCTCGCGCAGTCGCTTTTCAGTGTATGCTGGCAAAAATTGGTCAAATGGTTGTTCGCGCCCTTCCTCAAAATGGAGGTCGCGCAACTCCGACTCGTTCAGACGGTGCAAGATACCCATCAGTAGATCATTCTTATTCTTGAAATAGTTGTAAATGGTGCCGTCAGCCACCCCCGCTCTCTGGGCGACCTTGCGAACGGTCGTCTTGTTGAACCCCTGTTCAGCGAATAGTTCGGTTGCTGCATCAAGGATTTGGCTACGCCGTGCGGCCGTTAATTGTGCTTGAATGGAGTCGTTCATATCGTGTCTTCTCTGATTTTGAATGGCTATTCACCCAAATGAATGAGCGTTCATTCACATCATAATCAACAACAATTGCCCTGTCAAGCAACAGCGAAAAAAGTGCGTCTAAAAGTTGTGTAGGTACTCTCGAAGTGGTGGAACTTATCCTGTGTGATTTTCAGATCAAAAAAAGGAACTTAACGGCCGGTTCGGCCGACGCGAAGCGGGGCTGCAAGCTTTGTTCGGCGGCTTGGTAGTTCACATTTGGTCGTTACGATACTTTCAATACAGACCACTTTATAAATTCATCACCTTCTTGTAGCTTATTTTCCAAACCATTTTCATCTAAAGCATTGAATAGCGTCAAGCTCGCATCGTGGAAGTGAAACTCTATTGCATGAAGAAGTCTCCATGTCTGCTTTTGGCCTACCCGCTCTGGATATTTAGGGTTTTGAACGGCTGCTGTTTCATAGTCATAAGATACTAAAACAACGTCACGTAACTCCTTGCCCAATACATCTGCAAAGGCTGGGTGAGCATTTTGACGCCATTCCAGGTTCAAACCACCCCAACAGCCCATCCAATTTGGTTGAAGTGAAACGTCCACAGTATTCCATGTGATTGCGAAATCTGATAGTTTGAAAAAGCAAGCCTCAAGGCAACAATCGCCAAATTGCATAATTACAGCTTCATCAGCAAACCATTCGTCATGACTATTGTCCCAGGCAACCCACCCCCTATTGAAAGGCAAACCTATGATTGAACATAGAGAAGAACCATACTTGTCCAAGGCTGCTTCAATGGTATGAACGAATTCAGGGCGATTGTTTGACATAGTTGTTATGAAAGGGTGGTGTAGAGCAGGCGAACGCTGATGATCAACAGGAGAACAAGAACGATTTTGCGGAAGTGCGTGGTGTCGATGACGCGATCCATCGACTTGCCAGCAAGGATGCCTGTGAGTACGGCCGGAACTGCCATCAAAGCGAGCAAGAGCGTATCGGCCGAATGATTGCCCGCCACCACATGCGACGCGGTGGCGACAAAATGATTGCACATGAATACGGCCGGTAAATTCGCCTTGAACGTGTCGCGCTCCCACTGGATCATGTCCGCATAGATGATGAGGGGTGGCCCGGCCGTGTTGTACGCCCCCGCCAGCAAACCACCCGCCATGCCAAACGGGAACGCCCAATTGACATTCTTGAGCCGGGGCAGCCGAAAGCCAAACAAATTATAAAGTGCATAACCGAGAATGATCAGACCGAGCAAAACAAGCATCATCGCTTCGGGCAAAAGCGTTGCGCCGATCACGCCCAATGGAATCATCAGCCAGCTTGGCAGAACGATGCGCCACACTGTCTTAAAGTGGAAATTGCGTCGATAGAGAGCCACCATGAGCAGCCCCTGGGGAATGCTGGCAAGCGAGAAGGTCGCGGCCGCATCTTGCAGCCCCAACAAATTAATGAGCAGTGGCATCGCCAGCAACGCCGAGCCAAATCCGACCATGCCCGTGATAAAAGCGGCCGACACCATGATCAAAAGAAAGGGAAGCCACAGCTCTGGCATAGCGTGCTACTGCTATATGTCTAGTGTATCGTGGTTTGTGGCGATAAGGGCTGCTTGCATCACGGCGAGATCGGGTTGTTCGCCCGTCCATCTCTCGAATGCGTGTACGCCCTGATAAAGCAACATGCCCAAGCCATTGGCTGTCTTGCATCTTGCCGCTTTGCCCTGTTTCATCAATTGGGTTGTCGCTGGATTGTAGACAAGATCATAGACAAACGAGCCTGCCGGAACCGGTGTGCCATTCGGCCAAGCGGATACATCGACATTCGGCCACATACCGAGCGGGGTTGTGTTGATGATGAGGGGCGCAACGGCCGGAACATCTGCCAAATCGTTCAATGTCCATGTATGTAAATTGGTTACGTCGATGTGACGACTGAAATCATCCTTTAACGCTTGCGCCTGTACCACACGCCGCGCCAATAGATGCACACGCGCACCCCCTTTGAGCAAGCCATACACAATCGCCCGTGCTGACCCACCTGCGCCCAGCACCAAACAATCACGCCCTGCAATATCGACGTTATACCGCTCCAAATCAGTTAAAAAGCCTGACCAATCGGTGTTGTATCCGCGTGTACTACCGTTTGAAAAATCAATCGTATTGACCGCGCCGATCACCACGGCCGCCTCGCCCACCTCATCCAGCAAGGGGATGACAGCTTGCTTATGTGGCAGCGTCACATTGACACCGCGCACCCCTGCGCTTTTTAGACCGCGCAAACCCACTTCTATTTCATCGGGTGCAATGGGAAATGGCACATAGATCGCGTCGATACCACGCTCCGCGAACGCTGCATTGTGCATCGCTGGGCTGAAACTGTGGGAAATAGGATGACCGATAATGCCGAAAAGAGTTGTTTTGCCTGAAATCATAAGGGGATCGCTCAATTAATTACACTAAATTTTCTGTAAAAATGCTTTCTTTGAGAACGCCGACAAAGGGGAGATTGCGGTATTTCTCGTCGTAGTCGAGACCGTAGCCGACCACAAATTCATCGGGAATATCAAACCCGATGTAATCGACTGGCACATCCACTTCGCGGCGTTCTGGCTTGTTGAGCAAGGTGCAGATTCGCAGAGAGGCAGGATGGCGGGTGAGCAGCATTTGGCGCACATGAGCCAGCGTATAGCCACTGTCGATGATGTCTTCGACGATCAGGACGTGTCGGCCGAAAATGTCGGAATGCAGGTCGTGAATAATCTCGACCGATCCCCGGCTGACTGTGCCACGGCCGTAGCTAGATGCCACCATAAAATCGATTTCATGGTGCATTTTGATAGCGCGACTGAGATCGGCCGTAAACACAAACGACCCCTTGAGCAAACACACCAAAACAAGGTTGTCTGCCCCCTCATAATCCGCTTCTATCTCTTTTATGATCTCAACGATACGCTCTGCAATTTGGGTTTGGTCGATCAAGGTGTAATCCAGATCGCCGTAAGGTGTGTTTGTCATGCGTTTCTCTCCTTAAATATCACTCTTTAAAGTCAATTGTACGGCATCGCGGGGATCGCGCAGTTCATGGCAATGGCGGCAACGTGCCTCATACTGTTCGGCCGCGCCTACTTGAATAACCGGGTCATCGACTGCCGCCGGTTGTCCATCGATCAGTCGTTGTGTACGACATGCCTCTTCGCCACACACCACACAGATCGCCCGCAGCTTTGTCACATCTTCTGCCCGTGCCAACAGTTGCGGCATCGGGCCAAACGGCTCGCCCCGAAAATCGCTGTCTAGCCCCGCACAAATGACGCGCAACCCATCGTCTGCCAACTGTTCGCACACGGCAACAACGGCCGCATCAAAAAATTGCGCCTCATCAATCGCCACCACTGTCGTACCCGGATCGAGCAAAGAGGGTATCTGGACGGCCGAATCGACCGGTATCGCCTCAAAGTCCGAGCCATTATGCGACCGTACATGTGCTGCATGATAACGATCATCGATCACAGGCTTGAACACCTGCACCTGTTGTCGCGCAATCGTGGCACGGCGCACCCGGCGGATCAACTCTTCCGTCTTGCCGCTAAACATGCTCCCGCATACCACTTCAATGCGTCCCTGTTGTTTCACTGCCATCTTTTTTTACTTTCTTTGTAGAGACGTAACATTTTGCGTCTTGTCTTCTGTATTGACATTCTTAGAACTTACGCGAGTCCATCTTTCTGCCGCGTAGGGACACGATTAATCGTGTCC
>CALECP010000036.1 GCA_937949915.1 uncultured Anaerolineae bacterium | reverse complement strand
AGATTAGAAGCTAAATGACACGCCTACTGAAAAGCCGCTAGATTGTGACCAGCCGCCTTTGATTGTCCATCGATCCTTGCTGCCATTAACTGCTTCAAGTTGAATAGCATCTAGTTCGACCAGTGCATTTGTTACTTCCATTTTGGTTGTTTTGTTCTTCGACATTTTGTATTCTCCTTAGTAGAATAGTTAGGTTAGTTTTCTTTAGGATACGGTCATATACTGCAGTTAGATGGTCATATCCCTGTTTCGATTGGTTGCATACCAACGTCTTGGTATGCTGTGGTTATCGCCGTCCCCAATTAAATTGGGGTGGCGTATTGCCCATATTGGTTAAGATGTGTATCTTGTTGGTTAGGTTGCATCAGCTCATCAAAAATCCCTTGATCTTCGTTTGCAGCAGCAACATTACCTAATTCTTGTAATACAATCGCTCGGTTGTAATACAAATCGGCCTGATTTGGGTCGTGAGAAATCGCGTAATCAAAATCTGCCAAAGCTTGCTCCAAAAAGTCTAATTCGTATAGAGCGGACCCACGATTTGAGCGTAATGAAATATCATCTGGTGATAGTTTGATCGCTTGTGAATAATCACTAACAACATTTTGTAGTTGATCAAGAGCATCGTATGCTTGCGCTCGGCCGACATACGCCAATAAAAGTCCCGAATCGAGGTCTAATGCACGTGAGTACGCATCAGCCGCGAGAGTCATCTCCCCCAACTGTTTGTAACATTGCCCCAAGTTGAGGAACACTTCAGGATAAGGAGGGCTAAGTTCAATCGCTCGTAGATAATCAGCAATGGCTTCTTCCAATTTGCCAATTCGCAAATATGTATTGCCCCTTTCGTTATAGTATTCAGAGTAGAATGGATCCATCTCCATTGCCCGACTATAGAAGTCGAGAGCTATATTATGTTCACCAATGTAAAAATACACTTGGGCGGTGTTATAAATCAAAACAGAGCGATGGAGGCGATGCTGATCTAATGACAAATGTTTGTTCAGATGATCAATGCAATGCTCGCAGATCGTAAGTGCATCTGCGGCTCTGCGTTGTCTGACACGAATGAATGCCAATCCATTGAGGAGAAATGAATGTGTGAAATGCCGCTCTGTTTCGGATGGCATTTCGATATTGGCTAGGAGGTGTTGTGCCTTTTCAATATATGCTTCTGCTAATGCAAAATCTTGCTGATCAGATGGCAAAAAGCGCACATACATCATACTCATAAAATAAAAGAGATGTACTTTAACAGGATCATCACCCACTTTTGCCAACTCTTGGCTCAAAATAGCATGGGCATTCTCCATCTTCCCCAGCGCCATATAGCTGGTAACAAGCCCAGAGAGTACTTTCACATACTGTTCTTGACCCTCCTGCCCTAATTCAGACAAATTCTCAAATGCTCGCTCTCCATAAACCAGTCCATCTTGATAGTAACCACGATGATTAAATGAGTTGAATAAAGCAATCTGGTATTTGACAGCACGTTCTAAATCGTCGGTCTGCTCCCAGTATCGAACTAGTTTGGGCAAAGACATAAGCCATGTCCCTGCATGTTTATGCATTTCTTCTTCTAAGCTTTGTGCCAACTCACGAGCTTCTTTTGAACTCGTTACTATAGGCTTCTCATATTCAAACTGTTGAAACACCGTTGTCAGGTTGCATTGTTCAGAGAACTGTAACTGTGTTGTGTCAAAAGCGGGATTGACAACAACTACCAGCTTGATGTGTAGTTGCTCTCCACGACGTTTCATTAGATGCTGAAAGAAATACTGTGCTAAGTGGCTGGCACGGTCGAAATAGTTGCAAACAATAAGCCATGAACCTATTTGTTTATGTTCAGACCAGGTTGTTAATAAGTCGATAATCCCATGTGCGGTGCGATAGGCACGATCCGCTGGATATGAACGGACTTTTTCATCCCCTAATGAACTCTCTGTTAAAGTCGGATTGATATTAGGGATAATGGAGCGAAACTCGGGGCACACGAGTGTCAATTCATAGCAATGTTTCGTCAACAATTCTGGTCTTTCTTCATGAATCAGAGGTACAATCGGAAGAATCAACTCTCTTACGCCTGACCAGATGCCGTGTTCCTGCATGTCACATGAAACGAATCTTGTTTCCATACCAATGCTTTCGGGCGTAATAAGCAGTTGGGATGATAGATATTGTTCACGTTCGCTGCCACTTGATGACTTGAAAATAATTACTTCGCTCATACGGTTTGTTTGTGTGTTTAATAACATGTTTATGCTCTCCGTGTTTTTATTAAGTTGTTAATCCAAAGTAATAAACCTAAGCCATTGCTGACAAAAAAGATGACGATTATGAGGGGGCTGACCAGTGTGTTTGGCATTGTGCCGCGCACTATCTCAACAATCATTTGCAAATACGTCCAAGCGATTGGCAGAATGATGAAGAAAAGGATGCTAAATGCGGCAAGACGGCCGAGCAGCAAAAACCCTGCGTAATAACGAATGACCTTCATTTCGCGGTTTGGAATTACACTTTGATCAACGATATTTGTGTTTCTGAAAAAACGTTTCAATTGGTTTTTCATCCATGTTTGGGTATCGTTCATTAAATTCTTGCATTGGAAAAAGTTGGCAATGATGTAGTACAAATCTGTCCGGAGGAAAAAATAGCATTGCCAAGAAATCTGAAAGAAGTACGTCCAGATAGTAATCTGCAACCATGTCTCGATAGAATTAGATAGTGAGAAAGTCGTCGATTCAGCAATGAATAGAATGATAAAAATGGAAGAAAGTCCGACCAGATCGGAGATCATGCCAGCGAGTAATGGCAGATATCGCTTCTTCTTTGGTATTGTCCAGATTCCACTCATATCTGTTTCACCGACGATGATCCACATTCTATTCCCAAGGCTGAGTCGGGAGTTGACACCCATAAACTGTGCTGCCGTTAGGTGTGCCATTTCATGAACGAATACTAAACTCCAAGTTAGAATGAGTAATTTAAGAATGTTTACATCTAATGAGTGATCGAAGATCAATACATCATACGAAGGCCACAGAGATGGGGATAAAGCAAGCGTAAGACATCCTAACAGGATTACACAAGTATAAAGTAGCATTGTTTGCTTACTCCAAAGCCCATTCAATAACCGCTTTGGTAGATTCTCGAAGTGGAACTTCACTTGACTTACTGTTGTATCTGCATCACCTTTCTGTATGTTGGAGGTGACGATAAATCCTTTTTCTTCCAATACAAGTAACAAATCTACAATATCTGGGGTTTCATCATAAATTGACTCGTACCATACTTCGCTTTCTTTGAGGGTTGATCCCTCTGCCAGTTTTTCAAGCAATTCAACCGCGTCAATAGGCAAAGCGAGGAATGTAGCTTGTTCGGGTCGGCCGATAACGACTGTTTCTTCATCCACTTGTTTTGTATATGGATGGAACGTTACTGTTGAGTCTTCTGAGTAAGTCATCATAAGAAATCCCCCCTTCTCTGCTGAATCTTCTACATCTATCTAGTAGAAGAATCCAGCAGAAAAGGTGTCTTAATGGTTTATCTCCAATGCTGGATCAGTAATACCGAATTAGATCCCATGGGAAATCACCACAAGCTCTACTGTACAGAGCCGCTGTTGTCTTTACTGTCTCTACTTCGCGGATTGCGAATTTCTTCATTGATTTACGTTTAGTTTTCATTTTTGTCTCCATTGGTTGAAATTCATCCACATAATGCTATATGGCAAACTGCGTTGAATTTCATAAGCTTGAGCGAACTATTAGAAGCGGACGAATGGAGGTGGACCCCATGGGAAATCAGGCATCCCACAAGCTCTACTGTACAGAGCCGCTGTTGTCTTTACTGTTTCTACTTCACGGATCGCGAACTTCTTCATTGATTTACGTTTAGTTTGCATTTCTATTTCTCCTTAGCAAGACATGCTTACTAATGTTAGTTTTGTTTGGGTTGCGGTTATCTGCTGCAGTCAAGTAGCCGTTTCCCTGTCTTGTTGCGTCACACGCCAACGTCTTGGTGCGCGGTGGTTGTCGCCTCAGCCGGTTGAATGAGCGAGGCGTAATACCCGTGTTGGTTGAGTAGTGCTTCATGTGTGCCTTGTTCTACGATACGGCCGTTATCAAGCACCAGAATCAGGTCAGCGTTGCGAACGGTGCTTAGGCGATGGGCGATCACAATGCGTGTACATCCCAGTTGGTCTAAGCTGCGTTCGACATGCTGTTCGGTCAATTCGTCGAGGTGGCTGGTCGCTTCATCAAGCAGCATGATGGCTGGTTTTGTTGCCAATGCACGTGCGAGTGAGAGCCTTTGTCGTTGTCCACCTGACAACCCTGCGCCCCGTTCGGCGACGCGGGTTTCATACCCCATTGGCATCTGCATGATGTCGTTGTGAATGGCGGCCGCATAGGCCGCCATCACCGTATCTTTCATGCCCAATGTAGGGTTGTTGTAGCGAATATTTTCTAAAATTGAGGTGTCGAATAGAAATGAATCTTGTGTGACGACCCCGAATTGCTGGCGCACTGATTGATAGTTCAGCGTTTCGAGCGGCATGTCATCGAAAGCGATTGAGCCAGCACGGGGACGATACATACCGAGCAAGAGCATACCGAGCGTTGTTTTGCCTGCACCGGTACGGCCGACAATCGCCACTTTCTGCCCTGCTTTAATATCGACGGAAATATCTTGTAAAATTGGATTGGAATGCTCGTCGTAGCCAAACGAGACATTGTTTAAGGCTATCGCACCGCTTAACTGTGGCGCAGTCTGCACATCTTGAATCTGTTGTTCAGGAGCAGCCTTTAAGATGTCGCCCAGACGGTCAAGCTCTGCGCCAAGATGCTGGAGTTGCTGACCATTATTTAGCAATGAAGTCAATGGAAGAAGGAAGGCGGTAGCAAGGGCATTGAGGGCGAGCATCATGCCCAATGTCATCGTGCCATCTAGCACTTGGATGGCACCGACCCAGAGCAGTATGAAGGGAGAGAAGGCGCGAATCGTTGATAAGAGCGTACTGACGATTGTGTTGAGGTGGTCTTTCTCCGCCGAAACATTCAGCCCTTTGAAAAATAGATTTGACCAGAAATCGAACACACGTGGTTCTGTCCCGGCCGCTTTGATGGTGGTAATACCAGCGAGTGCCTCATAGAGATATGATTGCGATTCTGACTGGGTGATAAGGTTGCGCTGGGTGACTTCACGCACCATCTTTGTACTGACGAGCAGGATAACGATCTGTACTGTGCCAAGCGCGAGCGCAATTACACCGTATAGGGGGCTCTGCCACCAGAGAATAAACAAATATCCGATGACAAATGTACCGTCCAACACAGTCGATAGTGTTTGATTAGTTAATGTCTCTCGGATAAAGCGGTTACTATTGAGGCGCATGATCAGGTCACCACTGCTCCGTTCTTGGAAGAAGCCAAGAGGGAGGCTGAGCAAATGCTCAAAGAAACCGAGCATTTGTTGGGCATCGAGACGGGTGCGAAGATAGATGAGCAGAACTGACCGCAGATAGATGACAAGCATTTGTGCGACAACCAAGATAAGCAACCCTGCGCCCAAAATCAGCATTAGGTTATCAAGATGGTTGGGCAGAATGCGATCTACCAATATCTGTGTGACAAACGGAAATACGAGACCAATAGCTTGCAGGAACAGAGAGGTGAGCATCACTTGAAGCAGTGTGGTTTTAACGGTACGCGCGCCAAGTATGGTTTTGAGATAAAGTTGCCAGAGCGGTTTTTCGGCCGTGTTGCGACGTTCAAAATGAGCACCCGGCTCCAACGTCATCGCTACACCGGTAAAGCCTTCATCAAATTCGGCTTGCGTAAGAATACGTCGCCCAATAGCTGGGTCAACGATAACAACTTTGGTAGGCGACCACTTTTCAACGATGACAAAGTGATTGAAGTCCCAGTGGATAATGGCGGGCAAGGCGACATGCTGAAATACTTCAAGATTCGGCACTTTGTACGCTTTTGTCCGCAAACCAAAGTTACGAGCCGATTCAACAATCGTGCGGGCGGTCAGTCCATCACGGCCGACTCCGCTGATACGATTACACTCAGCGACTGAAATTTTGTGTCCGTAGTAGTTGAGAATCATCGCCAAGCAAGCCGCCCCACATTCAACCGCATTTAACTGAAGAAGGACAGGAACAGAACGACGGGTAAAACGTTGCTTTATCCGGCTAAATACCACGCTCAAGAGTAGCCATATCCGTCCGATGAACCGTGAGATCATGTTGTTAGTCGATGTAGTGGTAGGGATAGGTGTCTCGCTCATGATTGTCCTCCAACGAATCGGCCGATAAATGGCACCATAGCGATCAACCGTTGTGATCCAACTTCGATCTCAACCTGATGCTGGCTACCGAGATACAGGGCATCAAGGCTGGCATCATCGAATGTGGCGGTGGCAACCCGACTAGGTTGCTGTACCATTGTGGAGAGTATCGAAACATAGTTTGGATATGCAGATTGAATGGTATAAGGGCTTTGGACGGCCGTTTCCACTGTTAGTATCTCGCTGGCATGTCGTTCTGCGTCAATGCCTGTAAACCACACCGTATAATCGGCCGTCAACTGTTCTGTGTTTGCGGGAGTGATGATAAGCATGTCTATCTCGCCATCGGCCGCTACCACAATTCCCTGTCCAGTTACATAAATAGGTAATTGGGCAAACCAAGCAGCACAAAATCCTGTGACAAGTAATCCAACCAATACCCAAAAAAACAAAAACATTTTTGGGCGAATATATCTTGGTAGCACCTGCTGTTCTCGACGTTCATTGTATCGATCAACAGCCTCTTGGCGGAAAATGGTTGATGAATCACTCATAAGGTTTCTCGTTTGATTTATTTGTGTCATTTACCGAACACACTGCAGATTATGTCGGTTACACCCCTCTATCACATCTACCAAATCACTTATTGTTTTCAGCAAATTAGCATGGTGAAAGCATCACAATTACCAGAAGTGATCTATGCACCCCCACCTCAAAAACTATGCTAAAGCGCATAAATAAGAGTAAATTGGAGACAAAAACATAAGTTGCAGAAGATAATCTATGCTAAATGTTATAGATAACTTATAACGGATGCGTGTTGTAGGAGTTAGCCTGCCCCCATACACTATATACATAAAGTTTGTTGTGATGGGTTTTCCAACAACATACACAATACGCACAAAAAATATAATCTATTAAGAACAGGAATGGAGACAACTATGAACACTAATATCCTAAGTCCGCTAAAAACAAAAGTTATGGTCGCCGTTTTGATTTTGACACTTACGCTGACGGTGCTTATGCCAACAAGTAACCTCTATGCAGCAGAAACCGATACCTCGACCAACACAACTCACGCATTTCCTGTCTCATGGTGCTGGTTCTGGCCTCCACTATGCGGTCATTTTGATGATGCACTCGTCTATAATCAATAATGGAATGATTTGAGCACAAATCACAATTGAAACTTACCCAAAGGTTGATTCCAGCCTTTGGGTATTGTTTGATATAACTGGAGCAAAATGTCTTTAATTCGGGCAACGGTTCTACATCTATATGCGTTGTTGGTGATAGCCATGTGCGTAATCGGTGTGATTGAGATTATCAACCATGCACATGTCGGGCTGCGTTGGAATCAGGGGAGTGGCGTGATTCATACTGTCAGTCAAGCGATACACGAACAGAGTAGTATCATCAAGGGGAAGACAATTATAGAAATTAATGACATACCTTACGAACAAATTCGTTTTACGCCACATTTGATCTATTTGGATAAAGAAGGCACCCCATTACCAACAGTTTCCATCGGTTTACAGAATCCGAATGGTTTAGCGAGCATAATACACGTATCACCACAGCAACCAACATTGGGATGGTTGTTGGTGTCGTTGCTACCAATCATTGCAGCCGCCATGACATCAGGTATTGGATTGTTTGTGCTGTTCAAAGGCATCGAGCAACCCTCTCGCACATTTTTTTATTTTTGCCAATTGCTTGCGATCATGTTGCTTGGCTTTGGAACATCATTACGGATTATGCGCTGGAGTGTTCTCACCAGTAATTTGTATTCACTTGTTATTTTCTGGATAGGTCCAGTTATTTTGCATTTTCATTATTATCTTCCCCAGAAAATTCAAGGGAGAAAGTGGAAATATCTGCGACTCAGTGCCTATATTAGCGCAACACTAGGCACCGTGTTTTATTTTCTATCAGGGATATTTGTCACCTATCAAGACAGTATCAACGATTTGAGTAACCCACTTCTTTCTTCTCTCATCAATCTATTTTCAGAAGTTATTTCTTATCAATATATCTTTTGGCTATGTGTGCCTATCGTATTGCTGGTGCATCTATATCGCAACAAAAACACATTATTACAACAAAAGCAAACTGCCCAATTTTTGCTGGGCGCAGCAATAGGTATTTTGCCATCAATCTGTTTTTCGTTTATCCCAGAGTTGATCACCGGTCAGCCACTTATAGCAAAACATATCACTTATTCATTCCTTGCCCTCATTCCACTCACCTACTTTTTTGTTATGCATTCATACGATCTAGTCAAATGGGAACGCTTCATCACACGCAATGCGACTATCTTTTTGCTCTGCAACGTGCTGGGCGCACTTTATTTGACAGTCAAATGGCAGTTGCGTGAAGTAGATAGTTTTGAGATCGATTTGCTGTTGGTTGGTGTGGTCCTAGTATTATTTTATCCATTGAGAGAGTGGCTGCAAAAGTGGATCGAGCGGTTCTTCTACGGCGGCGGGTACACGTCGCCAGAGGTAATGCGTCATGTGTTCGAGACAATGGCACATACGGCCGAATACACACCACAAAAGCTAGCCAGTATGATCACCGAAATCGTAGAAGGGGTGATCCAAGCCACCTCAACTGCAATCCTGCTACTCGATTCACAATCGAACCTACGTTATGTACAACCCACCGGACTTGATGACGATACCATAGCCCTTGATTACAATGGCGCACTCGTTTCCTATTTTCGACAGATGGCACAAGTAAAGCCAAAGGACAACAGTGCGCTTTTATCCGCGTTATCGCACAAAATGTCGGAGCAAGAAAAGCAATTGCTCTCGCCCGACCAGTACAAACTACTCATCCCATTACACCACGAGCAGGAAATACTGGGGCTGATCATACTCGGCCATAAACAGGGAGGCAGTATCTTTGACAACCGCGATCTGATCGCGCTTGGCACTGTTTCTCACCTCGCTAGCCTGATCCTACAAATTATCGAAACAAATCAACAAGTGATGTATTTGAATGAAGAACTACTGAAACAAGACGCTGATGTACGGCGCGAGATCGCCAGCGATTTACATAATAGCGTTTTATCTCGCCTTGCTCTGCTGGTCAGCGACCTTGATATATTGAAGATCGCAAGCAAAGAGCAACTACCAACTGAGATCAATCAGATCAAAGAATCACTCGAAGGGATTGATGATATTGCACGACAGTTAATCGATAAAAATTATCCGCCAGAATTAACGCTTGGTTTCAGGATCGCGCTCAGTGCGCTTGCACGTCAATACGCGGCCCAAACGCCCAACCTCAGGATACGAATGCGCTTTGATGGTACAGACAATCATTTGGATGAAGAAACGACGCTCAATCTATTTCGCATTATGCAGGTAGCCTTGGGCAATGTTGTCAAGCATTCGCAAGCGACAAATGCGATGATTCACATTATCATTTCCAGCGATCAGATGGTACTGAAGATACAGGATAATGGGATTGGATTTGATGTCGATTCAGCCCAAAGAAATAAACATTTCGGATTAAGAATTATGCGAATGATGGCGCGTCTTGTCGGGGGCGATTGCACAATTCAATCGACTATCGGCGAAGGAACTCGTATTTGCATCATAACGCCTCTTGGAACAGGCAAAGGTGTGTAAAAGTAACAATGAGCAATTTAACCATACAACCAACACGAGTATTATTAGCAGACGACGAGCCGGCCGTCCTCGCCGGAATGAGAATGTGGCTAGCAGACAAGCCTGACCTCAATGTCATAGAAGCGGTACAACGCCATGATGATGTGGTAAAGATGACTGAGCTTCTGAAACCAGATGTGATAATTCTGGACATTCGTATGCCGGGCGAACAGTATGATGCTCCGAAAACAGTTGAAAAGCTATCGAAAAGCAATACACGCCCAAAAATCGTCATGTATAGTGGTTATTGGGGACGCGAATTTATCGACCACTACCTCAAGCTAGGTGCAACGGGCTTTTTATCTAAAGTAGATGGTCATGATTACATGGTCGAAGCGATTCGAGCAGTCCGTGCCGATGAAATATACTACGGCCGTCGCGTATTCAAATGGATCAATCGGCCGACCCCTTTTTCACAACTCACCACCCGCGAATTTGAAGTGTTACGGCGTGTTGCTGGTGGACATAGCAATGCAGCTATTGCTCAAAGCTTGTGCATAGCCGAGGGGACAGCACGTGTTCATATGAGTGCTATCTTAGGCAAGTTAGGGGTGAGTCAGAGAGGGCAGTTAATCGTATTAGCTTTAATGAATGGCATTGAGCCATATGAACCCCCTGAAATTGAATGGGATTAGCTGTTCGCTTCTAACAAAAAACGCCCCAATTAGGCAATTGGGGCGTTTTTATATCGTTTTGATTTAGTAGTCGTAGATAGCAGTGCGGTTAATGGTCGTCGCCGGCCGCTTCGCCTTCGTTGTGAGAATCATCTTCTGCGCCATGTGCGTCATCACCCTCTGCGCTGTGTGCGTCGTCAGTGCTGTGGTCGTCGCCGTGTGCCGCTTCTTCACCATGCCCGGACGCACTGTAAAAGTCGGCACTCATGCCTGTTGTGCCATTCGCTTCGTCAACGATACTGACCACATTCTGAACAGAGGCTTCTGTCAAATTAAAGAAGCCAGACGGTGCGATACCGATCCAGAAGATGAACAGGAGGAATGACAGCAAAATGCCCAATTCGCCGCGATTGACATCACGGAGTTTTTGATTTTCTGGGTTGTCGAGCGGGCCAAGGAAAACGCGCTGGAACATCCACAACAGATAGATGGCGGCTAAGATGACACCACTGGCTGCGAACGCTGTATAAATCCACGGCGTTGCGCCCAAGTGGACTGATCCGGCCGAGCCAAGCAAAATCGTGAACTCGCCCACGAAGCCATTGAGACCGGGCAGGCCCAAACTGGAGAGCGTCACAATCAGCGCAATGACAGAGAAAATCGGCATCGCCATCCAGAGACCACCGAAATCTTTCATCTCGCGGGTGTGTCGCTGTTCGTACACAATACCGACGATGTAGAACAGTGCGCCAGAGCTGAGACCGTGATTGACACCTTGCAAAATCGCGCCCTCTAGCCCCTGGTCATTGAGCGAGAAGATGCCGAGCATAACGAAACCAAGATGGCTGACACTCGAATAGGCAACCAGCTTTTTCACGTCAGTCTGGGCGAATGACACAATCGCACCGTAGATGATGCCGATAATGGCAAGCACGGCGATGAAGGGGGCAAATTCGGCCGAGGCGTTCGGGAACAATGGCAGATTGAAGCGCATGAAGCCATACGTACCCATTTTCAACAAGACACCTGCCAAGATGACAGAGCCAGGTGTGGGGGCTTGGGTATGCGCGTCCGGTAGCCATGAATGGAAGGGGAACAGTGGCACTTTGACGGCAAATGCAATCGCAAAGCCAGCAAACAACCACACTTCCGCACCACCCCACTGTATGCCGATCAAGTCTGGCACGTTAAAGGTGTCTGCACGGATGCCCATGTACAAAATGGCGACGAGCATGAGGAGCGAGCCAGCCATTGTGTAGAGGAAGAATTTGATCGAGGCGTAAACGCGCTGTTTGCCACCCCATAGTCCGATGAGAAAGTACATCGGGATGAGGGTAAATTCCCAGAACACGTAGAACAAGAATAAATCTTGCGCGAGGAAAACGCCGAGCATCCCTGTTTCGAGCAGTAAGATAAAGATGTAATACTGCTTGATGTTTTGCCTGATGAGCGGCCATGAGCCACTGATCGCCAACATTGAAATGAATGTTGTGAGCAAGATATTGAGGATGCTGATGCCGTCGATGCCCATGAAGTATTGGATGCCCCATTGTGGAATCCACTCGAATCTATCGACCATCTGCAAGGTACGAATACCCTGGTGTTCTGTGCTGAAGCCAGCAAGGACAATGAGCGAGACAACAAAGGTGCTGATCGTTGTGAGAACGGCGATGCGTTTGATTAGATCGTCGTTTTCACCGTCACGGCCGACCACACCGATCACGATTGCACCCAAAACGGGCAAGAAGGTCAAAATTGTCAGAATTGCGTTAAACTCCACCTTTCCTAACTCCTATTATCCAAGGATAAAGTACAGGACAAGCCCAACTACGCCGAGGAACAACCCCAACGCATAGTTACGCACATAGCCTGACTGAAAATTTTTGTAAATACCGGAGAACCCGCGCAGAAGTTTGCCAACTCCTAAGACGAGACCGCCGTCGAGCAACCCACGATCCAGCGTCTTTGACACAAAGCCAGAGAACCAGAGGTAGGGGGCGCGAATCAATTGTTCATGCACAAAGTCATGGTAGAAATCCCAATCGAGGATAATGCCACAGAACCATGAGAAGGCGTTGAAGATCGGCCGTAGTACGCCCATGTAGAGCGTATCTAGCGGCAGACGCTGCATACCTGTCAGGAAGCTGCTTAGGATTGGGACAGTGAAAAGCGGGTCGATGTCGTCTGCTTTTCGTGATTCGCTGTTGAAGCCACGATAGACGAAGAAGAACGACGCGCACAACGCTAGTACGGCCAAGATGGTCGATTGAATCGCCACGCGCCATTGTACCGACTGAGCCGTATGGGGCAGATGAACGATGTGTTCTTCTGTTAGTTCAAATGATTGTAAAGCGGGTTCAAGCCAATGCTCAAGGGCAAGGTTGATACCGTAATCGTGTGCTTCGCTATGGTCGTCGCCATGTGCGGCATCTTCGGCGTGTGCGTCGTCGCTGTGCGAATCATCGGCCGCATGGGTGTCAGCGTCGCCATGTGCATCGTCGCCATGACTATCGCCGTGACCGCCACTGAAGCATTCTCGAATCTTTCCGTCGCCGCATGATTCATACGGTTCGGCGTAATGTCCGAGTGATGCAGTCGCGTCAGCTTCGCTGAAGTACGGGAAGTTGAGGATGCCGCCGAGCAAGGACAGAACAGCGAGGACAACCAACGGGGCGACCATGTGGCGGTTGCTTTCGCTGGCGTGGTAGGTGGCTTCGTGCCGTTCGTGGCCGAAGAATACCATCTTGAGTTGGCGACCCATGTAGAAGGCGGTGCAGATGGCTGCGGCCGTCAATAGCCATGTAACGACGCGGAAAATCCAGCCACCATCGCCGCCATTAAAGTTAAAGGAAGCATGTGCCAAAATTTCGTCTTTTGACCAGAAGCCAGCGAATGGCACGATACCAGACAAAGCGAGTGCGCCGATGATGTAGACAGTCGTTGTCCAGGGCATATACTTTTTGATGTTGCCCATGTAGCGCATATCTTGCGGGTCAAAATCATCTTCTACATGATGGTCGGCGTGATCGTCATGCGCTGCGGCCGTGTGAGTGACAACGGCCGAATCATGGCTACTCTCGTCATGGTGTCCATGCACGGCGGCCGCAACCACATGATGGCCGTCTGCTTCGCCGTGATCATGGTGGTCGTCGTGACCATGCCCATGATCGTGCAGATGATGATGCCCGTGCTCCATGCCGTGAATAACACTACCTGCGCCCATGAACAACAACGCTTTGAAGAAAGCGTGTGTCACCAAATGGAACATGGCAGCGACATACGCACCCATACCGACGGCCGCGATCATAAAGCCAAGCTGACTGACTGTGGAGTATGCCAGCACTTTTTTAATGTCGAATTGCGTCATCGCAATCAGTCCGGCGTACAGGGCGGTAATCGCGCCCGTCATGGCGACCAGTTCAGGGGTCGTGACCAAGCCGAACAGTTCATACCCAGATTCGCGCACAATTTCGAGCAGGACGTTGCTGCGTACTAGCAAGTAAATGCCAGATGTCACCATCGTCGCCGCGTGCATGAGCGCGGAAACAGGAGTTGGTCCCGCCATCGCGTCTGGCAGCCAGACGAAAAATGGGATTTGGGCTGATTTACCAGTTGCCCCCAAGAGCAAGAATAAGGTGATCAATGTGAGGATAAGAGGAAGTGATTTATCTCCAGCCTCAAATCCGTGAGTGGCGGCCGCAAAGACTTCCTCAAACTGCATTGACCCGAACGTCCAGAACATGAGCGACATCGCCAAAATCATAAACAAGTCGCCAAAACGGTTGGCGACAAACGCTTTGCGCGAGGCGTTGCTATTGAGAACACCTTCGTACACGCCGTCTATTTTGCGGTTTTTGTCAAACCAGAAGCCGATGAGCAAGAAAGAAGCCAAACCGACCCCTTCCCAACCGACGAACAAAACGAGGTAGCTGCTGCCTGTAACCAAAATCAACATGAAGAACATGAACAGATTGAGGTAGGTAAAGAAGCGAGCGAAGTTTTTGTCACCGTGCATGTAGCCGATGGCGTAGATATGAATCAGTGACCCTACACCGGTGACGACGAGCAGCATGACGGAGCTAAGGCGGTCGATTTGCATTTCCCAGGGGACGTGAAAATCACCGACATTAAACCAATCAAACAGCGTGACGATGTGAGGGCCGTAGTCGTTGCGGAGGGCGAGGAAAAGGGCGATGGCAACGCCAAAAGCGGCGAATGACATCAGGGTGCCAATCCAGCCAGAGACGAGTTCCCCTTTGTTGGGGCCGCCAGTGTTTTGGATGCGACGGCCGAAGAACCCGTTGATCAGTGCGCCGACAATCGGAAATATGAGGAGGAATGGTGCTATTGCTTGAATCATATCACCCCTTCATCATGTTCATATCGTCGATATTGACGCTATCACGATTGCGGAAAATGGAGACCGCTAAGGCCAGACCGACGGCGACTTCGGCCGCGGCGACTGTCATCGTGAAGAACACCCAGATTTGACCGTCGAGGTCGCCCAGATGCCGCGCAAACGCAACGAACAGAAGATTGCCAGCATTGAGCATTAACTCAATTGACATAAAAATAATGAGCGCATTACGGCGCACAAGGACACCAAGCGCACCCATTGAGAACAAGATCGCGGCAAGCGCGATATACCAACCGATGGTTACTTCATCCATCTTGTTTCTTCCTCTTTTGCGCTTTGAACACGATTAAGCTCATCATTGCAACGAGCAAGATGAGCGATGTGATTTCAAATGGAAAGACGTAATCCTGAAACAACAATGTGCCTATCGCTTCGGGGCTGGCATCGAGCGCACTTTCTGGTTTTGCTGTGCCATCGCCAAAACCGGATAGCTGCAAAATAAGCGCCGTTGCGAGTCCGGCCGTTGCGAAAATGGCAAGGATGTATTGCAATCCTCCATTGCTCGAAGCTTTGGGCAGTTGGTCTGCCCCCAAAAGCATAATGACGAACAGGAATAAAACGACGATAGCCCCTGCATAGACGGTAATTTGTACCATCGAAATAAAGGGCGCGTTCAGGACAAGGTAGAAAACCGCCACCGTACAAAAATTGAGTACGAGATACAGTGCGCTATGCACGGCGTTGCGGCTGGTTAACATACCGATTGCAGCAAAAACAGCAACCGTAGCGAGTATCAGGAAAACAATTGGATGGCCCATAGCTTATTTGGGGTCTTCCATGTCTGGAATAGACTGAGTAAATACGCCCGGTTCTGTTTGGCGTGGTGTGGATGGCATTCCGTTGATCGGCATGTCGATCAACATCCCTTTGGTGTAGATCGCGCTGGCGCGGTCGTAATATGCCAGTTCATAATCATGCCCAAGCTGAATCGCTTCTGTGGGGCAAGCGTCTTCGCAATAGCCGCAGAAGATGCAGCGCAGCATGTTGATTTCATAGGTAGAGGCGTATCGTTCACCGGGGGAATAGCGTTCTTCGTCGGTGTTCTCAGATGCTTCGACAAAAATGGCATCGGCCGGACAAGCGGCCGCGCATAGCGAACATCCGATACACTTTTCCAGCCCATTGTCGTAGCGACGCAGGTGGTGGCGACCCTTGTAACGATAGCGTACCGGCCGTTTTACATCTGGGTAACGGATCGTAATTGGCGGCTTGAACACGTGCTTGAGCGTCGTCGCCATCCCCGCAGGAACTTGGAAGAAAACGCTCTTTTTCAAATCATCAAACAAACTCATTGTTTTACCACCTTAGTTAGCCGGGAAGCGGCAGATTGAGAATACCCTCGCTATGGAGGACGATACCGATTGCTGTGACCACAAAGTTGAGAACAGCAAGCGGGAGCAGGATTTTCCAGCCAAAGTTCATCAATTGGTCATAACGGAGACGCGGCATAGAAGCGCGTACCCAGATCATCAAGCACAGTCCGAGGAAAATTTTGCCGAAAAGATAAAGGATGCCGAGCAATGGCACTTGATCAACGAAGGGGCCACGATAGCCACCGAAGAACAGCACGGCCGCAATCGCGCTAAACGAAATCATCTTCATGTACTCTGCCATGAAGAACATACCGAAGCGCATACTGCCGTACTCAACGTTGTAGCCAGACGATAGCTCTTGCTCTGCTTCGAGCAAGTCGAACGGCGCACGTTGCAGCTCGGCAAATACGCCGATGATGAAGATGAGCGTCGCTACAGGCTGGATGAGAAAGAACCACAGCCCTTCTTGCGCGACCACGATGTCGTTCAGGTTCATTGAGCCAGCCAACATGACCGATGGCAGCACGGTGAGGCTCAATGCCAATTCGTAGCTGATCATCTGGGCGGTGGCGCGAATGCCACCGAGAATGGCGTACTTACTATTAGAAGCCCATCCTGCCAGCGCAACGCCGTAAACAGCGATAGAGGCGACGGCGAGAATAAACAAAACGCCCACTTGCAAGCCGGGGGCGATAGCAAAGTATGGGTATGGGGAGCTTTTGAGCAAGGTGGGGGCCCAGGGGATGACGGCGAGGATGAGTACGGCCGGAATAACGGTTAACATCGGTGCGATGTTGTAGATCACCGTATCGACCATATCGGGGGCGCGGTCTTCCTTGAAGAAGAGCTTCACCGCGTCGGCCGCGGGTTGCAGCACACCGCCTAGCAGCTTTCGCTCCTTCTTTCCCTTGCGGGGCAACGGGATATACCCAGCCCGCTCTGGCCCGACCCGCCCTTGCAGACGCGCCAATAATTTGCGCTCTAACAAGGTGGTATAGGCAAAGCCGGTAATGACGACAAAACTCATCAAAAAGCCGACTCCTAACGCACGCAATGCAATTGTTCCTAACGTCCAATCCATACTTATTTACCTTCAAAAATTTACTTTGTGAAAAAGTATACAAATTGTAACACAACAAAAGAGGCGAGGCATACAGCAAGAGACGCAAGATTTTGCGTCTCTACAAATATATATAAGGCAATGGTGGTTTATTCGCCTTCGTCGCGGGCGCGGAAGACGAGGCGAATCGGTGTGCCGGGGAAGGGGTGTTCTTCGCGGATGCGGTTTTCGAGATAGCGGCGATAGGTGAAGTGGACGATTTGCGGCCGGTTGACGAAAAAGATAAACACCGGCGGAGCAACACTGACCTGCGTGACATAGTAGAAACGCAAACGAGACATTTGTCCGGGCGGGGCGTGCTTGAGCAATGCGTCGCGCAAAATGCGATTGAGTGCGCCGGTACCGATACGATGATAGCGCGATTCGTTGACTTGGTGCGCCAGTTCTAGCACTTTATGGGTACGTTGTCCTTCTTGCGCCGATATAAAAAGGAAAGGCACATAGGGCATAAAGTTGAGTTCGCTGCGAATATGATCTTCGTATTCGTAGATGGTGTGGCTGTCTTTGGCGATGGCATCCCATTTGTTGATGAGAACGCATACGCCACAGGAGGCTTCTTGGATCATGCCTGCGATGTGTTGGTCTTGGGCGGTGATCCCTTCGACAGCATCGATCAGCAGCAGGGCGACATCGGCGCGTTGCAGTGCTTTCATGGAGCGGAGAACGCTGTATTTTTCGATACCCTGGTCGATCCGGCCGCGGCGGCGGATTCCGGCCGTGTCGATGAGCGTGATCTCTTGGTCATTCCACTCAAATTTGGTATCGAATGCGTCGCGGGTTGTGCCAGCGATGGGGCTGACAATGGCGCGATCTTCCCCGATCAAGCGATTGAGCAAGGTCGATTTGCCGACGTTCGGCCGCCCGAGCAAAGCGATTTTGACTGAATCATCTTCTTCTTCGATTTCGGCGGCAGGCAGCACTTCGATCAATTGGTCGAGTAAATCGGCTACGCCCACGCTATGCTGGGCGGAGATGGCAAATACTTCGCCGACACCAAATTCGTAAAAGTCGAACGCATTGTCGCGCTCTTTTGTCGATTCCAATTTATTGGCAGCAATAAAGATCGGTTTGTTCGTCTGGCGTAGTATCTCGGCCACTTCGCTATCGGCCGCGGTGACTCCCGTTTGCCCATCGACCACAAAGACAATCGCCTCTGCTTCTTGGATAGCGATAGCGGCTTGCTGACGAATCATCGGCAAAAATCGCTCCGAATCTTCGGACAATGGTTCGGTGTGCCAGCCTTCGATCAGTTCGATACCGCCTGTATCGACCAAATCGAACGCGACCCCGTTCCATTCGCTACTGGCATAGAGGCGGTCACGGGTTGTGCCTGCCACATCGGAAACAACGGCAAGCCGACGGCCGACAATGCGATTAAAGAGTGTAGATTTGCCAACATTGGGTCGGCCGACAAGCGCAATCAATCCTTTCATAAGGGGTATATCGTAGTCTGTATGACACGAATTGTCACGCACTATTTTCTAAAGTTGAAAACTGCCTAACCAACCGGATACAATAGGCGTGGAAACAAACTATGATACGCGAACGCATCGCAGACGATATTTACGTCTTTACCAGCCGCCGATACGCCCACGTCACCTGTGGAGCTATTTTGACCAAAGAAGGGGTCGTACTCATCGACACCTTATTTTACCCTGACGAGGCGCGTGATGTGCGCGACTTTATTGAAAACAAATTGGGGCAGCAAGTGCGTTATGTGATCAATACGCACTACCATGCTGACCATATTTCGGGAACGTGGCTTTATCCTCACGCAACCGTGATCAGCCATGCGCGTTGCCGCGAGTTGATCGATACAGTCGGCCGGAAAGGGTTGAAATTGACCAAAAAGCAGTCGAAAGAATTTGCCAACGCCTCCATTGTGCTACCCACGCTGGTGGTACGCGAGGGAGAACTGGACATTACGGTAGGCAAAAAGACGTTGCGTCTCCTGCATCTTCCAGGACACAGCGAAGATTTGATCGGCATTCATTTGCTGGAAGACAATGTGCTGTTCGCATCGGACACGATGATGCCGCTCCCCACTTTCTTTGATGGCGACTTCGATCTTTTGCAAGCGTCACTGCGAAAAGTGAATGAGATGATGCCGGACACGGTGGTACAAGGGCATGGTGAGGTGATTTTGCGGGGCGAACTCAATCATGCGATAGGCAACCACATCGACTATATGAACAAAATAAAGGATGAAGTGGAGCTATTGATCGAGGAGGGGTTGCCGCGTGATAGTTTGGATCAAATTTCGATTGAAAGCTGTGGCAAGTCACGCATTCCACTGAATGGGTTTGTGGTCGATTTGCATGTGGCGAATCTGTATTGTCTGTACGATCAGTTGGTGGATGCAGAAGCAGCCCGGCCGGGCTTAAACGGTCATCAAAGTTAATTTTCCGGGCAACAATTGATAATGAATGTGTTCGGCCGCTTCGGCGATGATTTCGCCATCGGCGTGAATCGGTGTGCCGGGGCTGCTCTTGATGGTGATCTCTCGTGCCTGAAATGAGCGCACGGCCGGATGGCGCAGGTGTGTTCCATTGAGCAGGCGGGGCAAAATGTTTAGCACCGTCCGCATCGGCACTTCGGGAATCATCACCACATCGAGGATGCCGTCGTCCACTTTGGCGGCCGGGTACATCATGAACGTGCTGCCAGTGCGCGGCCCATTACACACGGAAAAGAGCAACACACGGCCGTCGTAGCGGCCGCCATCCCACACGACTTCCATCTCCCACGCCTGCAAATTGAGTAATGCTTTGAGAACAGCGTAAATGTAACCAAGTCGCCCTTTGAACCGTTTGTTGCGTTGATTGGTCAGCGCGATCATCGGCTCCATGGCAAGGGCGCAATTGTTGTCAAAATAATGATGGTGCGTGGCTGATGTAGCCGACACAGCCGATATAGTGGATGTAGTGAGGCGGCCGACATCAATTTGGCGCGTATTGCCTTGTTTGAAGCTCTGCACCATCGCTTCGATACCGATATTCAGCCCTTGCATATCGCTAAAATCGTTGCCGGTGCCAATGGGGATGATACCGAGCGGCTTGGTGGGGAGATTGTCGTCGCGCACCATGCCGTTCAGCACTTCGTTGATTGTGCCGTCCCCTCCGGCCGCGACGATCATATCAACGCCATTGAGTGAGGCAGCGTGGGCGACCTCGGTGGCTTGGTGCGGCCGGGTCGTGACGAGCATATCATACGCGATATTGGCGCGGTCAAAGGCGCGGCGAATCGCATCGGCATGGTTTTGTGCGCCCCAACTGTTGGCAAAGGGGTTGAGGATGATTTGGGCTTTCATAAAAATCAACGGCTATCGTCAAGAGAGGCTCGGATGTAGGCAGGTTTGTTTGTCACAATACCATTAACCCCCAAAGCAACAAGACGTTGCGCTTCGGCCGGATCATCGACCGTCCACACGTTGACTGTCAGGTTATGCTCACGCGCCCATGCCATATATGCTTCATCGACCAGCGTATAGTGGGGATGGTCAACTTGCCCGTATAGCCAGGTGGGAAACGGCCGATCTGGCTTCATTCGCAGGGCGGCGATGGCAACAGTGGCAGGGCATAGCTCACGCACGGCCGGGAGGATGTCGTGATCGAAGGAGGAGACAACGATGCGGGAGGCGATAGCAGGCAGCGTGGCGATCATGTCGGCGATGACGGCGACTAATTGACGGCCGCGCTCTCCATGCTCTTTGATTTCGATGTTGTATAGAAAGTCGATTCCGCACGTTTCGACCAGTTGGGACAGCAGGGGAATAGGTTCGCCCTCCCCTGCATCGAGCGTGGCGAGGGTAGCGGCCGCATAGTCGCGCACGTTGCCGGTGCCGTTGGTGGTGCGCTCTAGCGTTGCGTCATGGATGACAACGGGGTGCTGGTCGGCCGAAAGCTGCACGTCAAATTCGATGCCGTCTGCCCCTTGCTCTTTTGCCAGCTTAAACGCTTTCAGTGTGTTTTCGGGCGCGGCCGCACTTGCCCCCCGATGCCCGATGATGCGTGTTTCGGCCGCATCAAACCAGCGATTGTTTGGCTTGGCGGCCGTTTTTCTACGCCGGAAAACAACGAGCAAGTGCGCCCCATTTGGCACAAAGCTGATCGGCTCCCACTGTGCGGCCGCGTAGCGATTGAGCGTGCTGTCTATTTGTGTCTGCGCCAAATCGATCTGTGCGCTTTTGTATTCGTATTGGTTGTTGATCATTACTGTCTCACAATGTAACTGTCGCTGTGCTTATGACATCATTATACACAAGTTTGTATGGTGCTAAATGACGCAACGGCACGGTGTATCAGTGTTTTAGTAAATCAGTTTGTCAGTATGTCAGTTTGGCTTTTCGCGTCTAGTACATTTGTGGCAGCAATATAGCCAAACCGGCAAGATAAGCTGTGTGCGGCCGACTGATTTGCTGACAAACTGAGTAACTGAATAACTCAAATTATTGAAAGATCGTGTATTTTGCAGTTGATCACTTTCAAGGAAACGTAACACCTGATACCATGTAGCTATGTCTCAACCGTTCCTGTTTTCATTATTCGTTTTTGCGACGCTCATCTTATCTGCTTATTTGATCCGCAGTAGTTTAGCGGCACGGCAACGCACCCAGCAGTATGACGAAAGCCGCTTTTTGACGGCCGAATCGATGCCCAATATCTCATTGACCCTAGACGAAACAGACAAATGGGAAACACTCGCTATCAACCTGCTCCATGCAGAACGGGAGCTGAGTGCAATTGAATTGGTGCAAAACAATACGGGGCTTGATTTTCAGGAGGCGCGGGTAAAGTTGTACAAATTGGAAGAAGCCGAAACGGCCGCATAGTATGGGTTTAGCCGAAGCGATTGCGCTTATCCTCGCCTTATTTATCCCCACCACGCTCTTCATCGTGGGCTACTATTTTTTTGCCCGTTCAGTCGATCCATTCCGTCGCAAAGAGCGCAAAGCAGCGCAACCGATCAACATTCAGATAGACAATAGCAGTTCGGCCGCGCAGGTCGCCACGCTCGAACGCCAAATTAGCAAACTGTATCGCAAGGGCGATAAGTTCGCGGCGTTTGAGCTATACAAGCAGGCGTATAGCGTTAACTTTGCAGAGGCGGAGGAAAAAGTGGAAGGGTTGATGAAGCGAAATTAGGCTTTTTCTTTGATGTCATCCTCAACATCGCTGGTTGCGTCTTTTACGCCCTGACGGAAGCCTTTCACGCCTTCGCCAAGCTCACGGCCGATTTTGCTGATACGGCCGACTCCGAAAATAAGAATGACAATCGCTAATACAATCAATAGTTCTGGTGCGCCTACAGGCATAATGTTACTCCATATCTAAAATGTTTATCTATCCGCATTATAGACACTGCCCAACCCGACCGCAACCAAGCGTTACGTTAAATCATTTGGTTCAACAGGAATTGATGGGGTCTCGCCCGTAGGGACACGATATATCGTGTCCCATTGGTATCAAGCTAAGGCGAAAATCGGTCAAATCTGCACATCATCGGCGATTTGTTGCACCGGTTTCGCCCGGTGTTGAAACACGCGGTCTGTCAGTGCGCTGACGGCACTGCGAAAAACCCGTTTCAAACGGGTTTCAGTCGGCGTAGCAGCCGGTTTCAACCGGAGCGGTAGCGAGTAAAACGCTTGGATTGGTATGTATTGGACACGGTTAACCGTGTCCCTACGGAGCGGGTTTTGCATAAGTCCTAACAAACAAAAACGGAGTGCGTATCGCACTCCGTCATCTTCATCTATCACTTGAGAGTATTCTCTATCTCTATCTCTATCTCTCGTCTCTATCTCTATCTCTATCTCTATCTCAATGCCATACCGTACCGATGAGGTACAGAGCAGGATAGAAGAAAATCCATACGACATCGACATAATGCCAATAGATTGCACACGCTTCTACGCCCCACGTGCGGCCGGGCTGATACCAGCCTTTTCGTGAATTGCCGATCAAGATGAGGATGAAGATCAAGCCGGTAGTGACATGAATAGCGTGCATTCCGGTCATGGCGAACAGGACTGCGCCAAACACACCGTCTGTCGGCCGGATCGGGCTATGCCCCGTGATCGCTTGCGCTAACTCCGGCATTGTTCCCCACTCGATGATGACCACGCCGAGCAAAAAGAGCAGACCGAGAACAAACGTGACCCACAAGCTGCGAACCATGCGGCCGCGATGCCCATGTTCGGCCGCGACTTCGGCACGTACCATGTAATAACTACTGACCAATAGCATCGCGGTGGTGATAAAACCGACTGTTTGGCTCAGTTCCGGCCGTAAAATTTCCCCTACTTCTACTTCATACGCGGGGTGCGAGGCCACCATATCAGGTGACACACGCCATAGATAGAAACGCGCCGCCAGCAAGCCAGCAAATAAGAAAATCTCAGAAATACAGAACAGCCATAGCCCAACCCGATTGGAGCGCAATTGCACCGGATACGGAATTTCGGGGGCGTGTTCGTGGTGATCATCGTGGTGATCGTCATGTCCAATTGTTACAGCAGCCATCAGTGAGCATCCTCCCGCCACAAGCGGTAAACGTGCATAAAGAAGTAAACGACCAATGCCGCCTTGAGAAAGGCGAGAATGAATAGGAGAACGGCCGATTCGAGCGGCGTGACCAAAAATTCGATGATGGTCAGCACAGCCAACGTCACAAAGACTAAGAAGATGCGTCGGTAAGCTGCTTTGCCGTCACCGAGATCGTGGAGCTGGACGGCCGGTTTTTCGTGATGATGATCAGACATAATTAGTCACCAATAGCGGGAATCGGCCGAGCGTAAATCTCTTCCTCATCCTTTCCGTATTCATAAGGCTCACCGATGATTTCGATGGGCGACAAATAGTTAAATTCAGGCAATGGGCTAGGCGCAAGCCATTCAGGCGACCGCGATCCCCAGGGGTTCTCCGGTGCCAGTTCTTTCGACCGTGCGCTCGTCCACAGGTTATAGATCATGATGAGGACAGACCAGCCGATTACCAGCGTCGCAATCGTGATCAACGAGTGTGTAAAGTCAAGATTGAGCGCGGGGTCATAGTCCGCGATACGACGACGCATACCGCGCAAGCCGACCACCATCTGGCCAATACTCATCACCCAAAACGCGGGTAACATCAGCCAAAAGTGTAGTTTGCCCAGCCATTCGTTGTACATGCGGCCGGTTATCTTCGGATACCAATAGTAGAGCGCACCGAAGAACGGGAAGACAAAGCCGCCGAAAATGGTGGCGTGGAAGTGACCGACGACCCAGTAGGAATCATGTAGATGCAAGTCAGTTGGAATGGTTGCCAAAATCGGGCCAGACAAACCGCCGAGCAAGAAGACAGAAATCGAGCCGAGGATAAACAGCATCGGCGTAGGGTAGATCATTTTGCCGCCCCATATCGTGCCTAGCCAACTAAAGAATTTGACCCCGGTGGGAATGCCGACGAACATGGTGGACACCATGAAAATGTAACGCAGTGTGTCGGGCATTCCGGCCGTAAACATGTGATGCGCCCACACGATAAAGCCGACGAGCGCAATGCCGATACTAGACATCGCTACCCATTTGTAGCCATAGAGCGGCTTCCGGGCGAAAACGGGCAGCAATTCGCTGATTAGCCCGAAGCCGGGAACAACCCACACATACACGGCCGGATGTGAGTAGAACCAGAACAGATGCTGGTATAGCACCGGGTCGCCCGGTGGCACGGTGCTGGGGTCAAAGAAGTTCATGCCCATCGTGCGCTGGAGGAGTACCATGCTCAGTGCGACACCAACAGTTTGTGTTGCTGAGAACTGCATGATGGAGGTGGCGATTGCCGTCCAGACAAAAATCGGCATCCGCCAATAATTCATCCCTTTCGCTCGCATCGTCACGACGGTGACAAGGAGATTGATCGCACTCGCAATCGAGGCGAAACCGTTCATGTAGAAGCCCATCAAGAAGAGGACGACACCGAGCATTTGGGTAGAGGAGCTATGGGGCGGATAGCCGACCCAGCCTGTGTCCCAGCCCAAGATCATGCCACCGACGAGCATGACGGCCGCCGGAACACCAATCCAGTAACTGAACGCATTGAGGCGGGGGAAAGCCATGTCGGCCGCGCCGATCATGACGGGGGCGAGATAGTTGATCAATGCGCCCACTCCGAGGAATACGGCCGCGATCATGATCATGCCATGTGCGCTAAACAGCGTGTTGTAATCGTCTGTTGAGAACAACTGCATTCCGGGAAACGCCAATTCGAGCCGGAACAAAATCGCCAGCGCACCACCGAGCAATAGCACCAAGATACCGGTTACACCGTACTGAATGCCGATTACTTTGTGGTTTACGTCGATATTGAAGTAGCGTAACCACTCTGGCTCACCGGGAGGGCCACCATGTTTCAATTCGGTGTGATGCCCAAACATTTGCAGCGTCCAGTCAGTCATCACGCCACTAAACCAGAGGAAGCCGAACGTACTGAGCAACGCGCCCAAAACGATAGCTGCCTCACCACTGGCTTGAGTAACACCGCTTTCGATTTCAGGAATCGTCCGCACGTCTCGCATGAGGAAGTAGACGATGGCAAACACCAGCCCCTGCCCAAACAGCCCACGTACAAGCGCGGTGCGTCCGGCATAGTAGAGGAAGCGGCCGATCCATAATCCATTGAGCACACCCGACCCGGCGATGAAGCCGAGAATGCCCATCAAGACGGCCAGAATGAGGCGCACCGTGCCTTGTAGGGCGACGGCATTTTCTGGGGCTGCGATGTCAGCCAGATCAACAATCCAGTTGAGGGCAAGAAAGGCAACGCTGAGAAGCAGCCAGGTAAGTGCAGCACCCGCAAATGCGGCATAAAAACTACGCGCAAATTTTGAGTGTGAGAAGTTAACAATTGCTTTAACCATTTTTTCTACCTCTTGAAAAGAGAAGGCTACTCTTCCAGCGTCTTCATAAATTCGATCAAATCAGAAACGATGTCGATGTCTTGATTGATCTCATTTTTGATTTTTTGTTGCTGTTCTAAAAATTGTGCTTCGAAATTGTTAGGCATGATGTTGGGCGCATACCCGGCTACGATTTGCTCGTTTGGATAGTAGATGGAGCTGCGAATGTAGTCGTCATCGGCGATCACAACCGAGCCATCAACCAACTCTTCTTCACGGCCGTAAATGCCCAGCCACGTCGGGCCTGCTTTGCCGTCCAACGAGCCATCCATGCTATGGCATGAATTACAACCGTAATCGACATACCATTTTTCGCCCCGTTCGACAGGGTCGGCCGATAATTGCCCTGCATTGAACAACGCCTCATCAAAGGCAGCTTGATCGGTCAGCACTTCGACGGGGGCAAGCATGTACGCATGGCTTGTACCGCAAATTTCAGCACAGCGTACCTGCGGCTGATAGCTGCTGTCACCGTGTGCGTCTGCGATTTCCTGCGTTGTCATGCTGGGCGTAAACCGTAAATAAGTTTTGCGACCCGGCAATATATCTTGCTTGACCCGGAACTCTGGAATCCAGAACGAATGAATCACGTCCTGCGACTCCATTTCTAGCACGATCAAGCGATCTTTGGGCAAATAGAGTGTGCTTGTTTCAACGCCACCCATTTCTTGGGGATACTTAAAGCGCCACGCCCATTTATAGGCATCGACCTGAATCGTGATCGCTTCGCTATCTCTTGAATCGTCGAGCAATTCACTGAGCAAAGCAGACCCCCACCAGCCAAAAGCCAACACCAGAATGAGGGGGGCAACCGTCCATGTCACTTCGAGTGCCATGTTGCCGTGCATATACATGCCTTCCCCTTCTTCCCCTTCTTTGCGGCTAAATGCGAAAATCGCATACAGCATAAACACAATGATGAGCGAGAAGAGTGCGGAGATGACCCACCAGTGACCATCAAACATTCTGTCGATTTTCGCGCCTTCGACGGTGGCTTGCACGGGGAGCGCAAAGAGCGACTTCAGCACGAAATACATACCGAAGGTTGACAACACGGTGAGAACGGTTGCAATTGTCAGATGACGAGCAAGACCATTTTTCATACAACTTATCCTGAAAATGCTCCCTGTTTTGTCCTGTTTTTGCCGCCATTAAGTGGTGGACAGGCAGGGTAACATGCCTTCTTAAATCTGATTGTTCATTTTATCACAAGCGGGGGGTGACGCAATTGATTGGCGTGGGGTCAGCAGGGTAGACAACAGGCATATAGTTCGATTATGATGCAAGGATGAAGAGAGAAGTTGATCTTGTTGAGTTTCGCTTTCCCCTGCGTGTGGTGGTGATGGATGATGATTATTTTGCGCTAAAGGGGGTGGCTGGCTTGCTGTCACGCGATTTGCGGACGATGGTGTGTGGCGAATGTGATTCGGCCGAAGCACTGATCCAAACGCTCACGCAATTGAAACAACCGCCCGACATCGTTTTGATCGATGCGGAATATAGGCAAGATGCGATCACGCTGCCCGATTTGATGGCACGTACCCGGAAGCTGTGCGGCGATGCGGTGCTGATCTGTTGGTCGCAATATGGCGAGCCAGACGCGATGCGCTCGGTCGTGGCGGCCGGGGCGGATGGCATCCTCATCAAGAAAGAGGTGCGGCTGGCGATAGCAACTGATCTTGTCCGCGCTTGGCATCGTCGTAGCGCATGGTCGCCCAGCGTGGCACAGATTTTGGGCGCAGATTTTGATGAATGGCTGACGCAAGGAGGCAAAATGGAACCCTGGGAGCCGCATCCCGATTTGTCACCCCGTTTGAAGCAAGTTTTTTGGCTGTGCATCGTCTATGGCATGAATGTGCGCGACGCGGCGGCCGAAATGCACGTGCAGCCAGAGACGGTAGAACGCTATCGCATGAAAATCTACGACATTATGAACGATGGTTGGGTCGATGACAGCTATTTGCAAGATGCGTGGCAGCGGATTCAACAAGACCGCGAATCAGATCGAGGGATCAGTCGTGCCTATCATTTACTGACACAGCCGCCGCGTGAGTGAGTCAAAAAACGGTTTCAATTGATCATTGTTTTAGTTGGACGGCCGTTTGTGGTTTAATTCAACGACGAACGACTGACAACTAGCAACAAAACATCACTATGACAAAACGAGAACCATTAAGTGTTGAAATCTATCATGCGATTCGGGAACGGATACTTAACTGGACATATCCCCCCAATCACCATTTGACCGAAGCCGCATTGCAGAAAGAGTTCGGGGTCAGCCGCGTACCGGTGCGCGAAGCCCTGCACATGCTAGAAGAACATAACTTGGTTGATCGTGTGCCGTACCAGGGGTGCCGGGTGCGCCAGCCCGATTTGACCGAGGTCAATGAACTGTATGATCTGCGGATTGCGCTGGAGTTGCATGTGGTCGAGCAATTGGCGGAAAAGGGGATGGAGCAAGCGCAATGGAAGGAGCTATATGATACATGGACGCGCTTGTATGATATGCGCGAACTGGACACGGCCGAATCGTTCAGCCTCGCCGATTATGATGAGCAGTTTCACAAGACGCTGGTGATGGCGACGGGGAATAAGACACTGTTGGCTTATTACGATGAATTGAATGAGCGGCTTAGTTTTGTGCGTCGCATCGACATCACGACATTGGCGCGACTGAAGGCGACGTGCCAACAACATTTACCTGTGCTGGAGCATATTCGGGACAAAAATACAGCGGCCGCACGGGAGAGTATGCGACTCAATATCGAAACCGGCCGGGTCAACGTAGAGGCGGCCATCAAAGATGCGTTGGTCAAAGCGTTTATGAGCAACCATTAGACACAAATTGGCAAATTTGTGCTATAAATAGCCGTATGGATATTGTTTCGTTTTTTGCGGGGGCAGGCGGTTTAGATTTGGGGTTCTCTCGTGCGGGTTTTAACGTTGTTTGGGCAAACGAATATGATAAAGATATTTGGCAAACCTACGAAAAAAACCATCCGCATACCCGATTAGATAAAAGAAGTATTGTTGAGATCGACGCGGCCGACGTGCCAGATTGCGACGGCATTATCGGAGGGCCGCCGTGCCAAAGCTGGAGCGCGGCCGGGGCGTTGCGCGGGATCACAGACAAACGGGGACAGTTATTTTTTGATTTTATTCGTATCTTGAAAGCAAAACGGCCGAAATTTTTCCTTGCCGAAAACGTGGCTGGCATGTTGCAAGCAAAGCACAAGACTGCGCTGGAAAATATCATCTCGATGTTCGAAGAATGTGGTTATACATTATCATTGCAGCTTCTGAACGCCTCTGATTTTGGGATACCGCAAGACAGAAAACGCCTCTTTTTCGTTGGGTATCGTGATGATCTCGGCCGTGCATTCCAATTTCCTGAGCCGCATACAAAAGAGACCCTACAAAAGATAACGCTTGCAGATGCGATCAGCGATTTGCAATATAATGCCGTGCCAGCCAAAGAAAAAAATTATACAAATAAAGCGCACTGTATTGTTCCCAATCATGAGTACATGATTGGCGGTTTTTCGTCGATCTATATGTCGCGCAATCGGGTGCGTCATTGGCACGAACCTTCTTTTACAATTCAAGCAGGGGCGAGACACGCCCCCATGCACCCGCAAGCTCCCAAAATGCTGTTTGTAGAAAAAGATAAGCGCATGTTTGTGGAGGAAGCCCGTCATTTGTATCGGCGACTGACGGTGCGGGAGTGTGCGCGGATACAGACGTTTCCTGATGATTTTCTGTTTTGTTATGAGCATGTAGCGGCCGGATACAAGATGGTGGGGAATGCGGTTCCGGTGCTGCTCGCGGAGCAGTTAGCACGTGTCATCGGTCAAGATTTAAATGCGAACGCACCTTGCTTTCCAACGGCTGTGCAGCAATTAGAGAGATCAAAAATTACTTTGTAGGTAGATTAATATGGCATCACAAACCCGTACTGGCAAAGCGTTCGAGTATGCACTCCTTCAGGAACTATATGAACGATTGCATACTTTGACAACGACGCGAATCATCGAAAATACGCCCTATAAAACAGCCAAACAATACTTTGATAACTTTGATGCAGATGCACAAGATGCCTACCGCATCACCTCAAGTGCCGCCATTAATTTTTTGATTGATGTTGAACCCCGCCTGTCTCATGCGGCTGGACTTGATGATATTTTGGAGCTTGAAATAGTGGCTGATGCACGTGGACAGGTGGGGGACGTTCGAGATATTTTGACCGTGCGGTCACAACAGTCATGGGAGATCGGTATCTCAGCCAAGAACAACCACCGTGCTGTAAAACATCCACGTTTGTCGCCAAAAATTGATTTTGGACAGAAATGGCTTGGCTTGCCTTGCTCAGAGAGATATTTTGACGAGATCGCCCCCACATTTAATATGTTGGCTGATGTTCGGAACAATGATAAGACTGCGAAATGGGATGCGGTTGGCGATGTCGGGTTAGATGTTTACAAGCCTGTTTTAGATGCTTTCCGAGCTGAGTTGATGCGCTTGAATGAGGCGCACCCCCTAGAGTTATCGCGCCGATTGCTGGCTTATTTGATCGGTGAATATGATTTTTACAAAGTGATTCGGCAGAGAGGGAAGGTTGAAATTCAAGCGTATAATCTGCATGGTAGCTTGAACCAAGGATTTAAGCGCGTGAAACCAAAGGCAAAAATACCTATTCTAAAGTTGCCTAATCGGCTGATCGAGGCGGTCTATAAAGATAATTCGCACACAACGCTGATCGTTTCGTTAGATGAGGGGTGGCAGATAGCGTTTCGATTGCATAGTGCTAAATCGACAGTTGAGCCATCGCTAAAGTTTGATATTAATTTGTTGAGTACACCGTATACGCTTTTTGCAACACACCTTTTTGTATCAAACTGATTATATAGCTTGATTGGTAATTAATAGCTCGTACATTTGGCGATGGTGTGCGTTTTTCATGGGGATTTTTTCGAGGGTGAAGTTGCGTTCTTCCGATAAGTCGATCACCGTTTGGGCGTTGTCATACGTCATCATAAATTGCCCCTGCACGGCCGCCATCAGATCAAACAGTGCTTCGTGATCGAGTTCGTTGTGGTTGTAGAGGCGACTACCAGCCCGTTTGCCCCCGGCCGTGTACGGCGGATCGACGAAAAAGGCGGCCGTTGGCAAACTGATATATTTAGCGATAATAGGTAAGCCATCCTCTGCATATACGGTGATGCGATCTTTGTAGGTGTGAATGGCACGAATGCGTTTTGCCAATGTTTGTGGATACCAACGGGAGGCAACCCCTTTGCCTTTCTCGCCTGTTTTCATCAATGAAGCCCCTTTTGCCAAAATGCCACCGCGCTGTGTGCGGTTTTTGATGATGGTGCGGAAGGCGCGTTCTTCTGTTGTCGTGGGTTCAGAGGCGAGAACAGCGCGAACCGTGTCTAGGTTGATCTCAAACGCTTCGATTTGCGCGACAAGCCATGTTGGATCGTCGATGATCGTTTGCCACACGGCCGCCACTTCTTGATCAAGCTCTACCAACACAATCTCGTCAACACGATCATCGAACAACGCAGACAACGGCACAATGCCCCCCCCGGTGAACGGGTCGATAAGATGGCTCGGCCGATAATCAAGCCCATCCAGCCACGCCCGAATGGTGGGGACAAGCCATGTTTTGCCGCCCGGGTAGCGAAACGGGCTACGGTGCGACACAGAGGCGGTATTGACCACCTGCTGTGTGCGGATCGGGATGTGTGCGCCTATTTCTGTTTGCTCTTGCATAATATCTTTGTCGATCACATTTCAAACGGACTCGTCACTATTGGTCAGGATAATCGAGGCAATCGCCTACATGCGCTCCGGTGCCGTCATACCCATCAGGTCCAACACCCGGCCGAACAGATGTTGTGCCGCCCGGTACAGCCGCAGCCGCGCCAAACGCAAATCTTCCGGCACACTATCATTCAAAACGCGACACGCATCATAAAGTGGATGGAAATCGGCCGCCAGATCATACGCATAAAAGGCGATATGGTGTGGCTCGTATTGCGTCACCGCATTATCGATCACTTCGCTCAACTCATGCGCCTTGCGTAAAAATTCGATCTCTTTCTCATGCGTCAGCAAGCTGAGATCAGCGTTCGTGTCCGCATCGGCCGCCAGCCCCGCCTCTACCCATTTGCGGAAAATACCACAGCAACGCACATGCGCGTTTTGGATGTAGAAAACAGGGTTCTCGTCTGACTGTGCCAGCGCAAGATCAAGGTCAAAGTTGACATGGCTGGTCGCCGAACGCGCAATCATAAAGTAGCGCACTGCATCTGGCCCCACTTCATCGACCAACTCATCGAGCGTCACATAGTTGCCCCGGCGCGTACTCATCTTCACCGTTACGCCATCCCGAATCAAGTTGACGATTTGATGGAGCAACGTATGCACAAACGCGGTGTCATATCCCAGCATCTGCACACCCATCAGCACTTGGGGCGCAACCGCATGATGATCCGGCCCGAAAATATCGACCACCACATCGAAGTTGCGTTCTGCTTTGTTTTTATGGTACGCAATGTCGGGAACACGGTACGTCGGCCGTCCATCACTCGAACGCACTGCCACCCGATCTTTATCATCGCCAAATGCCGTCGTTTTCAGCCATTTCGCGCCATCTTTTTCGTACAAATAGCCGTTCTGCGCCAATGTTTCGAGCGTATCGGTCAGGCTGCCGTCACTGTATAGATCGTTTTCGTTAAAGTAAACGTCATGCGTAATGCCCACCCGTTGCAGGCTCGCTTTTTGTTGGCTGCTGATGGCACTTTTAGCATAGTCACCGAAATAATCGGCCGGACTATCGCTCAACGTCTCGCCGTGTTCCGCCTTTAGTTCACGCGCCAAATCGCGGATATACGCACCTTGATAATGGTCGTCTGTCAACTCTTTTTCTTGCCCCAACTCCTGTAGATAGCGAATTTGCACAGATTCGCCCAACATCTGAATTTGGCGACCCGCATCATTGTAATAATACTCGCGGGTGACATCGTACCCGGCCGCTTCCATTAGTCGCGCCAGCGTGTCGCCGATCACGCCGCCCCGCGTCCGTCCAATCGTAATCGGCCCCGTCGGGTTGGCACTGACAAACTCGATTTGCGCCCGTTTGCCCGCGCCTTGTGTCGTCCGGCCGAACGTTTCATCCCCGATCATCTGCTCGATCAGCCCATGCAAATACTGGTTGGACAACCGAAAGTTGATAAAGCCCGGCCCTGCCAGCGTCACCTCGCTGATCGCGGCCGGGGCTGCCAAATGCTTGATGATCGTTTCCGCAATGTCACGCGGCTTCATCCGTGCCAGCTTCGCCAAACGCAACGCCGTCGGTGACGCATAATCGCCGTGTGTTGTATCTTTCGGCCGTTCTACAGCGATCTCAGGAATAGCAAACGCTCCGAAATCACCCGCCTCTTGTGCCTTTTCTATCGCCGCATGAACGGCTTGTTTCAAATCTTCGATGACTTGCATAATTGTCCAAAAAAATGTTGTAATAATTATCCGTAGGGACACGGTGCGCCGTGTCCCTACGATGTATGTGTTAGCTCAAATAATCGCGCAACGCACGACTGCGACTCGGATGGCGCAATTTCCGCAACGCTTTCGCTTCGATCTGGCGAATGCGCTCACGAGTGACACCAAACTGACGGCCGACCTCTTCCAGCGTATGGTCTTTGCCATCCTTCAGCCCAAAGCGCATCTCCAGCACAGACCGCTCCCGATCTGTCAGGAAGTCAAGCGCATCCTTGATCTGGTCGCGCAATAGCTCTTTGCTGGCTGCGTCTGTCGGTTCGGGCGCACTCTCGTCCGGGATAAAATCGCCATACGTGGTGCTGTCATCATCGCCCCCAATCGGGGTTGACAATGACATCGGGTCTTGCGAGATTTTTAGGATGTTGCGGATTTTATTCGCCGCTTGTTTCCATCTGCGGTTTAGCGCTGGGTCGATGGGGAGATCATGCGCGAGCGCCTGCCGGATCATCTCCACATCTTTCTCTTCCATAAAGTTGAGTTCAAGCGCGAGTTCTTCCGTTTTTGGCTCACGGCCGAGACCCTGCACCATGTCGCGCTGCTTCCGCATGATCTTGTTGATCGTCTCTACCATGTGTACCGGTATGCGAATGGTACGCGCCTGATCTGCGATTGCTCGACTGACCGCCTGACGAATCCACCACGTCGCATACGTGCTGAACTTATACCCTTTCGTCGCGTCAAACTTCTCGACGGCGCGGAGCAACCCGACGTTGCCCTCTTGAATCAGATCAAGCAAATGGATGCCGCGATTCATGTACCGTTTGGCAACGCTGACCACCAAGCGTAAGTTGGCACGTGTGAGCGAACTTTTCGCCTCCTCTGCCAAATTTTCGATCATAAAGCTGTTGTATTCGAGGTCGGGATCGATGTCGTTTATCCATCCGACAAATGTATCGTGGGATGGCATCACGCCCGTTTCCTCAAACGCATCGCACAAGCGGCGTGTCAAGCGGTTCGGGAGCAAATAAAGGGCTGCGAACAGATCAAACATGTGACGGGCGATCTCTTTCCACGTCTCTTCTTGTCCCCAGTACCCTTTGTTGAGATAGTGGCGCAAATAAGAGCTGCTTTCGCTTTGCCAGCTTTGGCGCAAGCGGGTCACTTCGCCCACAATCGACTCCAAATCGGGCGAGTCGATGTTGAGATCGTGCGTGGCCGCGATCACGGCTTCCCATGTCGTCAGCAGCTTGCGATAGTTGGCGAGGGCGATAGCGCGATTGTCGTCACTGTCGTTCAATTGAGAGATCGGCAGTAGCTGTTGCGTGTTGTTGAGGGCAACCAATTTGACTTCAAGGAGGTTTCTATACAGCGCACCTGCTTCTTCACGGTCACGCTCGCGTCGCTCTTTGTCTTCGCTCTCTTTGCGCGCCTTTTCGGCCTGCACATCTAGGAATTTCATGAAACTCGTTCCCAGTGCAGAACTATGCTTGGCAACGATGTCGTCCCGATTCTCGCTCAGAATAATCGCATCGATCACAGACCAATACCATTGCCTGATCTCGTCTTGTACCGCGATCAAAGGCTGATTTTCGGTGTCTTCTGTGGTGCTGATGCGCTTCTCTAGGTAGCTCATAAAACGCTGATCAAATTTGATAGCGTGTTGATTGGTCATCGCCGTTTTGTCTGTGGCGGCCGTAATCGAATCGATTACCCAATCGTAGGAGAGCGTGATCAAGCGTGTTTGCGCCATCAATTGCAGCGATAGCCAAACCTCTTCGGCCGCCTTGAGCAGTGGCACCCGGCCGATCTCGCGCAAATATGTCTGTACCGGATCATCATTGCTGCCATCGCCCATCGGCACAACCGGCATTTTCGCTTTTGCGTCCGGGTCTTCGTCTTCATCTGGGGCTTCCTCAATGCGAATACCCAACTTTTGAATCCGCGCATACAGGGCTTCTGCTTGCGCTTCATCGAGATCGGCCGAAACAGTGATGATCTCTGTCTCATTGATCCTGCGATCCCGACGTGCCTTTTTGACCAGTGCTTCAATCACAGCTTGGCTATCCATATCGTCATCGATCAAATCGACTTCTTCTGTTTTTATCTTTTCTTCTTCAACCAACTTTTTAAGCGTCGTTGTCCGTCGTTTGCTCATAAATAATTCCTTGCGCCATATCTACGTGGTGCGCTGCCCCTGAACTGAAAGTTTATGCTTTGCTTGATGGATGCTTTGTACCATCATCGACAGCATTTGACATGTTTCCAGATGCGCCGGATCATGATCCGCACCCATCATCTGTTTTACTTCGTCCAATTGGCGTTTTATTTTGTCCAGTCGCCAACTGAGAACGGATGTTGTTAAGCGTTGTGGCAGTTGCTCCAATTGAGCGTCGTCTGTATGGGGTAGTGCCAATAGCCCCTGGACACGGCCGACCAAATAGTCATCCATTTCGGCGTAGAGCGTGGTGAGCATTGCGGCCGAATCGCCCACCGTGTTTGCATAGTGCGCCAAATAGCGGAACAGCGTCTGATCTTCCGTTGCGGTGAAATCATCACGGCCGACGGCCGGTTGGCGCGTGTGGCGTAGGTGCGAATCGACCTGTGCCAGCATGTTTGGCCACGCGATAACTTCTCGCAAAAAATGCGCTTCTAATTTGTCAACCGCTAACGGCGCTTTCACGTTTCGGCTCAGAGTAGATGACGGCCGTTCGCGGTTGCGTTTCGGCGCAGGCGGCCGTTTGCCGATTCCCCGTGCCGCATAAGTGCGTAACGCCTGCACATCTACCTGTAACGCTTCTGCCAGCCGTTGCAACCAATGGTCGCGCTCAACTGCATCCGCAATATCTTTGATCAACGGAATCACCCGTTTTGCCGCGTCTGATTTCGCTTTTGCATCATTGCGGTCTACATCGGCCGTCACCACATCGATCACATATTCGACCACCGGTTTTGCCTTGCCTATCAGCACAGGCCATTGTGTCGCATCGTGTCGAATGATGTCGTCCGGGTCTTTGCCTTCCGGCATGGTGGCGATGCGAATGTCCGCTTTCAGTCGCCCTTCATTTCGCACCAGCCCACGCGCATCAAAGCGCACCTCAAAATCACGGTCAAGCGTTTCCCGCGCCACCTCAAGCGAACGCATCGTCGCATTCACTCCGGCCGCGTCTGCATCCAGCGCAATCACGAACCGTTTCGTGTACCGTTTGAGCAAGTTGAGCTGCGTTTCCGTCAGTGCCGTCCCCATCTGGGCGATCACATTTTGGTAGCCAGCCTGGTGTGCGCGAATCACATCCATGTACCCTTCGACAATGATCGCTTGCCCTGCGTCACGAATGTTGCGTTTCGCCGCATCTAGTCCATACAAAATGTTGCTTTTGTCGAACAGAGCGGTCTGGGGCGAATTGAGATATTTGGGTACGCCATCCGGCTCTAAAGTACGCGCACCAAACCCAACGATTTGGCGGTCGATATTGCGAATGGGAAACATCAGCCGGTTGCGGAAACGATCATAGGTGCTGTCTTTTTCTTCATTAAAAGTAAGTAACCCCACTGCCAGCAAATCGTCACGGGTGTATCCCTGCTCTTCAAAATAGTTGCGGCAAGCATCCCAACTATTGAGCGCGTATCCCAATTGAAAAGCGGTGATCGTCTCGGCCGTCACTTCACGCCGTTCCAGATAATCACGGGCGTAACTGGCTTGCGGCGCGGTCAAAAACAGCTTGTGATAATAATCGGCCGCGGCCGTCATCAGCACCGTCAGTTTATTTTCGGCCGATTGCTGGGCGGCCGACTTTGGCTTGTATGCCGGAATCTCAACACCCGTGCGCTGCGCCATCTCCTCCAGCGCCTCCCGAAAATCCCAGCCCTCCTTCTTCATCAAAAAAGAAAAGACATCGCCGCCCTCTGCACATGCCCCAAAACAGTGCCACGATTGTCGCTCTGGCGACACATAAAAGGCAGGCGTGCGCGAATTGGCATGGAATGGGCAAAACCCAGCGTAATTACGTCCAGACTTTTTCAAGTCCACATACTCAGAAATGACATCCACGATGTCCAACCTACTCTTGATTTCCTGTGCGATTGACATAATTGTTACTACAAAGCTATACGAGAGTATAGCGTCAAATGTTGCACTTACCTATAAGGCCACCAAACGGCCGCTGGAACATTGCCGACCGTTTTTGTTTACTGCATAACTCTTACCTATAATGCCTGCTTATTTGTAATCATCCGTAAACAAAATAAGAAGAGAATCATGAAACAATCATTATGGATTACAGTCCTCTTTGCTGTGCTTTGCCTCAGTGCATTGACATTATTTTCGTACGCTACGCCACCCTCTCACGCCCAAACAGCAGGCGCACTCAGCCTGATCCGGCATTTCGAGGGGCGTATCAACACCCTCTTTATAGAAGGCAACATCGCCTATGCTGGTGCGGGGGGAACGCTCGCTGTTCTCGACATATCATCACCTGAAAACCCCATCATTATCGGAAAAAGCGAACCGATACCGGGGGCTTTGATGGAAATTGCAGTGGTCGATTCAATCGCGTATGTTGCCAATTGGAAAAATGGTTTGGTGACGATTGATGTTAGTGACCCGACTAATCCGAGAGTGCTTGACTCGGTGCAGGCTGGACGATACACCACAAACGACATCGCAATCAGCGGATCAACGGCTTATTTGACAGCATGGGGCTATGGTTTGATGAGCGTTGATGTCAGCGATTCGAACGATCTGGTGGTGCTGGACACGATTGATTTTGAGTATGCGGGTGATGTGCAAGTGGTTGGCGATGCAGCCTATATTGAGCGATCTGTGCCTGGGCAAGTTGGGCTTCGTGAATTGCTGATGATCGATGTCAGTGACCCCGCCAACCTTGAGTGGAAAGGGGCGGTTCTTAAAAATGAATCTCCGAGTTACATACACATCGCTGATACCATCGTTTATTTCACAAACGAGGAAAATGAACTGGTGACAGTCGATGTGAATAATCCTGAAATGCCCATTGTTCTTAGTCGATTTGATCTGATGGAAGGTGTCTCAACCGTTAAGGTGATCGATGGGGTTGCGTACATTTCAGGCGGGGCAGATATGCTGATGATCGATGTCAGTGATCCCGCCAACCCGACAAAGCTGGACTCATTTCGAAAAAATGTGCTGGGAGGCAATGGCGTAACGTTCGTCACGGCCGCAAATGGGATAGCGTATCTTGTCATGAGTGCAGGTGATACGGGGC
>CALECP010000035.1 GCA_937949915.1 uncultured Anaerolineae bacterium | reverse complement strand
CCTTCGACGGGTTAATTTTAGCGATTTGACCCTTTCAGACTGTCGAATTCGCAAAAAAGCGTCTCGTACTGACCATTTGCCTCGTGGAAAACAAGCAACAGGCAAAGATGCGACTGAAAATTAGGCTAAACTAGAGATGATCCAGATCGGTTGGAACAATCGCTTGTCACTGGGTTTCGAGATCGTTTGACTATCGCCCACGATGGAGACCCTTCTCACCCTCTTGCAGGTGTTAAGATCGCATTGATTGATGCCGATGGGGGGCTTGTGGCCACAACGACAACAGATGAAGGTGGCAATTATCTATTTACGGGGCTTGTATCAGATACGCGATATTGGTTTGCACTTGATGAAGCGACAATACCAGAAGGAATTATGAATGGGTCGTATTATTTTGATGTCAATCATCTGGAGTCCTCTTTGTTTGCTGGCAATCAGGGTGCTGTGCCTAATTTTAATTCTTTTTTGCAGAATAATTGGGCGGCGTTTACATTGAACAATTATGTGGTCGATGTGCGAAACGCTCACTTTAGCTTTGTCGCAGGCGACTATGGTGATTTACCTTTGATTTACGAATCTTGGGGAGATACGAATGCGGCCGTGCATACGATCCCAGAAACGGGAGGGATATATCTCGGTCAAGAAATCACTGTTGAATTGAATAATCAGCCCAGTTATTCGGCCGCTGATGCTGCTGATGACGGCGTAAGATGGGAGCAAGATATGTTTTACCCTGGTACTGTGCAGTTAACTGTATGTGTACAAGGAGATATATTAGGCGACGCAATACTAGGCGTTTGGGCTGATTGGGATGCAGATGGTGTGTTCCAAGAGGACGAATTTACAAAGACAGTTGTTCTAGCGGGTTGTAATCTGGTCTCTGTTATTGCACCAGAAGATTTTGATTTCAGGCGTGTGCTTTTTGTGCGCTTTCGTTTGTTTGACCCCAAATTTTCCCCGGAGGATTCAATCGATTTTGAGGATTTTTCTGGGATTGCTATCAATGGTGAGGTGGAAGATTATATAAGCTCTCCCACGGCCGTCACTCTCTCAAATTCAGCCGTCACACCAAACGGCCGCCTTCCGCTTATTTTGCTGGCGGGGATGATTTTCCTCACCTTAAATCTGACTATTCGCCCTCATACGCTTTCGCAATCGCAAGATGCACGGCGTTGAGTAATTTATTGATACGGCGCAAGATACGACGGTTAGCATCAGGGCGAATACGGGCTGTCTCTGGCAATTGAAGCGATGTTTCGATCAACGTATCGTGAAAAAACATCGAAGCTGACAGTGCATCGGTGAGCGATAGCCCGGCCGTCATGCCCATTGCTGCATACGCCCGGCCGATACCGTCCGCTTCCACCAACAGGTCTGCCCCGTCATCATCGGCCGCGATATATTGCATTGCCAATCCCACCAACTGTTGCCCCAAAGCGCGGTATTGCAGCCTGTTTTCCTCTGACTGCACACCCATCCACGGCCGCGGCCGTTCCCCGATCTCTTTGCGCGTCTGTTCAATCGCTTGCGTCTGCCACACGGCCGGAAGATCGTTATCCGGCCGCTTGTGTGTCCGCTGATCCGCGATAAATTGATCCAGCACGGCCGCATCAAACCGCCGATGTCCACCCGGCGTAAACAGTACCGCCACATCCCCATTGTCCGCCCACCGGCGCAACGTCGAAGGATGTACCGCCAGCCGTTCGGCCGCGCCCCGCAAATTAAGCAATTGTTGTGTCATTATTTAGATGCTTGTCATTTTGTAGAGACGCAAAATCTTGCGTCTTTCTCTTTTTAGGTTGTTAGTGTTTGGTCTCAATCAGCACAAAAGAAAATATAAAAAAAGAGACACAAAATGTTGTGTCTCTACATTTCGTATACTTTTTATATTTTTTCCTGCATCCGCTCCAGCGCATCCCATTTTCCACCTGCTGCCAGCTTCGCTTGCTCCGTCCACAACGCCACATTGGGAATGGCACGAACGCCCGCCTCTTGCAAGATGGTACGGAGGTCAGATGGTTGTGCATACGCCAATTGTCCCCATGTTTCAATACCCGCTTCTGCCAGCAGTTTGCGGTATTTGGGGCCGATACCTTTGATCACAGACAGATCGTTCGGCCGCACAGTCTCTTCCGGTTCGGGCGCAACATTGGCTAATGCCTGTGCTTGCGCGATCCAGCTTTCAACATCTGGTATCGCACGGACACCGGTATCGGCGATCTTCTGGCGTAACGCTTCCGCATCGGCCGTGGCTAATTTTGCCAGCGTCGGTATCCCTTCGGCCGTCAAGAAGCGATCATACTTGGGGCCGATACCCTTGATCACCGTCAAATCATCTTTTTCTGTCGCTTCAACGACAGGAGTCGGAGCAGGCACAGGTTCAGGCGTGATCTCGACAACCACGTCTGCAACGTCTTCGATAATGATCTCATCTTCGTCATCATCATCAAACGAAAAGTCAAAACCATCCTCTTCGTCGTCCTCTTCATCCATGATGATGATTTCATCTTCCACAGATGGCTCGTCAACCTCATCGGCCGCTTCTGCCATCTCGTCTACATCATGGAACTCGCCCTCTTCGATGATCTCCTCGACCACCACCTCGATTTCCTCTTCCTCAGACACCTGCTCGCGTCGCACGACGACGATACGGTAATTGGCTAACCGCGCAATGCCGACCGCGACCAGCGCAAATTGCCACAGCAGCAAACCAGAGGCTACCCCGATGACGGCCGGTAGCTCAAAAAACTTGTCACCATTCGGCTTGCGAACCACCAAACGGTGTACGGTCACATCTTTCAGCAAACGCTCCACTGTATTGCGTAGCTCACCACCCGCCACCGACAAATCCTCCGTCCATTCTTTAAATTGATCGCTCATAGTTGTTGTTCCTTTTAGTCAAAATCACCTTAATCAAAATCGCCGCACATTTGTTATACTTGTCAATGATTGTGCAAACGTCATAGGCGCATCATATCAAAATTTAGTTGGCATTACGTTGATTTTAGATGATTAAATGACAGTCGTCTATGGCTATTTTGACAGTTGCCAAAACAAAACTGAAAAAGTGGGACAAAAGACGGTAAGCTTTCCCCACACGCTTGCGAAAAGGAATCAACATGAATACATACAATTATAGAGTTGGATTAGCCGTTGTTGTGATGTCGCTTCTCCTTGCTTTACTCGCAACCCCGATCAGCCCGGCCACGGCCGCCGATTGTGAAATTCCCCCATCTGGCCCATGGCCAGCGTGTGCCACAGGCGGTGGCGCATCGGCCGCACCCAGCGCGAACACCAGTTGGAACAGTAGCGGCAATAATAGTAATAGCTGCGTTATTCCGCCATCGGGCCCATGGCCAGCGTGTGCGACGAATGGCGGTGGCGGTACGGCCGCGCCATCAGCCCCGGCCGCGCCCAGTGGCAACAACGGCAGTTGCGTCATCCCCACATCGGGCCCATGGCCAGCATGTGCGACAGGTGGCGGAGGAGGAACGGCCGCGCCATCAGCCCCGGTCATCCCAGCCATCCCCACACCCGCGCCCGAACAGCCCCCGTCGCCCGAACCAGTTGACACCGGCACTGTGTGGACACCCCCCGTCCGGCCGGACAACCCCACCCACACCCTCAGTCAACTGGCTGATCTCCCGGCCGATACCCGCGTCATCGTCAAAGCAAATGTCGTTTCCACCGAGAGTTTTTCGGCAGGGTACAAATTTACGATAGCTGACAACACCGGCCGCGCCGTACTGCTCATCTGGTCAAGCGTCTACGATGACTGCGCCCAATGCCCCTTCCTCAATATCGGCTCAGAAGTGGTTGTCAAAGGGGTGATCGACAGCTTTGAAGGACAAGTACAAGTTGTGCCGCTCTTTGGCGACGCGGTACAAGTGACCAAACCGGCGGCCGGGCTACCAGGACGGCCGGTACAAATCGGTGATCTGCATCTCTACCACGAGCAGCGCGTCAAAATCGAAGCGACCGTCCAACGCCTGACCCAAACGCAATACGGCATGGAAATTGTTGTCAATGACGGCAGTGGCGAGGCGGAAGTATTCTTCTGGAACAACAATTGGCAGCGTGTGCCAGACAGTTGGCGGATCGAAACGGGCGCAATCATTCGCGTCGCTGGCATGGTGAGCGAATATCGTGGCTTCTACACAGTCACTCCCGCCCTACCTTACGATCTCGAAATTGTGGCGCTCGCACCGTAAATGGCGATCTCCGCGGCCGTCCTACGCACCAAACTACAGATGCCGCGTATCTATGATTTGGTGCTACGGCCGCGCCTGCTCGACAAGCTCAATCGCGGCTGGGTCAGTGAATACGGTGTGTGATTGGGGCAAGTATCAGGTGTTGGTCAAAAAATGTTATACAAGGTGTGCCATCTCCCCTTTGCGCTTGCTGTCATAAATAAGGAGTTAAAAATGAGCATAAATTATTATCGACAGAGGATTGTGTTGATCCTTGCGTGTCTGCTGTTTGTTGTTGTGCTACCAAGCTGCACGGCGGCAGAAGTTGAACCCCAAGCTGAGATGGAAATTGATGTGGTGGAAATGACAACCAGTGAGGAGTTGTCGAACGAAGTGATTGAGGAAGAAATGTTAAGCGATGATCCATTGGCAAATGAGCAGGTTGAAGAGGTCAATGGCACGGCATTAATCACTAACAATGATGAATCTGCTGCTACAATGAATATAAGCCAAATCGAAGTTAGTGAACTGTTCGGTTCGGTGAACATGGTATTTGCGGGGGAATATATCAATCTTGAGGCAGATTCAATCAGGGTGGACATAGCATCTAAGATTGATGACTGCGACTTTCACTTTGACGAAACTCCACTTATGGAAAAAAAGTCAGCAGACACGCTAATAAGTTACCAACATCCTCAAGAAATCCCATATTCCTCTTTATTCAATATCCCTCCCAGTAAGCCACCTACCATAGTTGAATGGATTGCGGATACAAACGAACTCTTGATCGTCAATCGCAACCCAGACAATCAAGATAAATTATCATACCAAATTCTGAATACGGAAACGCATGAAATACAGTTTTTGTACCCAACTAATGATAAGG
>CALECP010000034.1 GCA_937949915.1 uncultured Anaerolineae bacterium | reverse complement strand
TTGAGGATTCAGACATCGACAAAAAGATGTTCATACTCAACCAACAAATTTCAGCAGATAAATCAAGACGAGACGAATCTAATGCGATTTCATCTAAAATAGTTGAGGATGGAGTCAAGGACTTTTTGAAACCATTCCTCGATGTATTTTTTGAGCAAATAAAAAAGATAGATTCAGTATTTCAAGGGAATGAAATAATTATTCGTTTCGATGGAAAACGTACACGAGAACGCACTCTTAAACTACAACGACCCGCCGGCCGCCAAGTGGAAAAGAGAGCCGCGCAGAAACGGCAACACCCTCGCCAAATGGCAAGGGCAATTGCACAGAGCATTATTCGGGAGCACGAATTTCAGTATGCTCTGCTCCAGTTAAAATGGATTGAGCATATAGCAGACGAACGTGTTCAAGTTTTTTGTGGTCTTGATATTGATTTTGAAGAGCCTAACGTCTATGTAGATGTATACATTACAACGAGAAAGCATGGCCTATCTAAGCATCGATCCGTCAATAAAAATCATTATAAGTTCGGGTACAAGCTTGGTCCCGATTCAAATAAACATAAAAGTGATTTTGAAGAGATTTCTGTCAAAATTGTCATGGAGATACTTGATGCTATCAGCCAAAGCAGCAAACTAGATTTTCCATGACGGTTTTCCGTTACATGATCGATATAACCATAGATGGAGCTAACAGACTGCTCATTCATATATGCTACAATGTGGTCAATTTGAGGAAATGTAATGCAAGAATGGACAGATAAAAAAGCGGAAAGATTCACAGAATTGCGCGTGGCAAAGATGCACGGAGAATTGACAGATTCTGAGAAGATTGAGCTTGATGTGTTGTACAAAGAGCTAGAAGCTCTTGATGAAGCGTTTTATGCGCCTATGCTTGCGCGTATGGAAGCGGACAGTGCCAAACTTCAAGCTGAAATCGTTGCATTGGAGCATGAGAATGCTGAAATGGTTGCGCTCTACAATCAACAATCTCTCTTGATCAATGAAGCGAAAGCATGGTTAGAACAATTTGAGCGGCGTTATGCTGTCATCCAAGAATCTTATCAGAAACTGACACTTACCCCTTCGATTGTTTCATAGTTGTTTGATGGCAATTTCACCTGATACACGTCTCTTGGTGCGTGAACGATATGCTTATCGGTGCGGTTACTGTGGTGTGGATGAGGTTTCAACCGGAAACGAGCTAGAGATCGATCATTTTCAGCCACAATCATTTGGTGGAACGGAAGCATGGGATAATCTTGTTTACGCCTGTTCCGCTTGTAATCGCTACAAATCAAACTATTGGCATAAAGCTGAAGCTCCAGAACATTTCAGACTCTTGCATCCTTTGCGCGATGATATTAAAAGTCACATTATTGCATTGCCAAATGGATACTTGCGTGGCTTAACACCACAAGGCGCATTTCAGATTGAATTGCTTCGACTTAATCGGCCGCAACTGATCGCTCATCGCCGCAAAGCGGCCGATGAATTACGCAAAGAAGAAACAACAAGACAATTAAAAGTAGTTAATGCACAATTCCAAATTAGGCTGGATTATTTAGAGCAAGAGATTCAGCAAATAACGGAGCGCATTCGTCGATTGCCGGATAATCAATGAGGAACAACATGTTAAAAAAACGCAACACCGCATCCGCCCATGACCTTTTCAACATCCAGCGCAAGCCGCTCGACGCGATCTTCAAGCCGGGTGCAGTCGCTGTGATCGGCGCGACAGAACGCGCTGGCAGTGTCGGCCGCACCATTATGTCCAACCTGATGCAAACCCCGTTTGGTGGCACCATCTACCCGGTCAACCCCAAGCGGCGCAGCGTGTTGGGCATTCGCGCTTGGAAGTCGGTGAAGAAGCTTCCCGAAGTACCTGATCTCGCCATCATCGTCATTCCCGCCAAGTATGTGCCAAAAGTGATTCAAGAGTGCGTCGATTTAGGCGTTGGGGCCGCGATTATTATTTCGGCCGGATTCAAAGAGATCGGCGAGGAGGGCGCGGCGGCCGAGCAGGAGATTCTCGCCATCGCCCGTCAAGGCAACATGCGCCTGATCGGGCCCAACTGCCTCGGCGTGATGAGTCCGCTCACCGGGCTAAACGCCACCTTTGCCCAGCGCATGGCGAAGCAAGGCTCTATCGGCTTTATCAGTCAATCGGGCGCGATGTGTACGTCGATTCTCGACTGGAGCGTGCAGGAAAATGTCGGCTTTAGCGCGTTTGTGTCGATTGGTTCGATGCTCGATGTCGATTGGGGTGATCTGATTTATTACTTGGGCGACGATCCGAAAACGAGCGCGATTGTGATCTATATGGAAACGATTGGCAATGCGCGGTCGTTCTTGTCGGCCGCCCGTGAAGTGGCGCTGACCAAGCCGATTATCGTGATCAAGCCGGGGCGCACAGAAGCGGCCGCACAAGCGGCCGCCTCGCACACCGGCTCGCTGACAGGCAGTGATGACGTGCTAGAAGCGGCCTTCAAACGGGCAGGGGTTTTGCGTGTCGAACGCATTTCTGACCTGTTCAATATGGCCGAACTGCTGGCGAAACAACCCCGGCCGCAAGGGCCTAATCTGACCATCATCACCAACGCTGGTGGGCCGGGTGTGCTGTGTACAGATGCGCTGATCGGCTCCGGCGGTGCGCTCACGCCATTGTCCGAAGAAACGCACGAAGGGTTAGACCAATTGCTGCCACCCCACTGGAGCCATGCCAACCCGATTGACATTCTGGGTGATGCTGGGCCCGCCACGTACAAGGATGCGGTTGCGATTGCCGCCCAAGACGAAAATGCGGACGGGCTGCTGGTGGTGCTATCGCCGCAAGCGATGACAGCCCCCACCGAAACGGCCGCCATTCTCGCCGCTTCTCAGGAAAACTTACCCAAGAAAAAGCCCGTGATCGCCAGTTGGATGGGGGGCGCAGATGTGGAACAAGGAGCGGCCTTGCTCAATGAGGCAGGCATTCCCACGTACAGCTATCCCGACACGGCCGCCCGCATGTTTAGCTACATGTGGCAGTACACGAAAAATTTGAACGGTCTCTATGAAACGCCTCACTGGGGGGCGGACATGCACCCTGATCGGGAAAAAGTGACAGCGATTATCGATCATGTTCGCGCTACCGGCCGCACTATTTTGACTGAGTACGAGTCGAAGCAATTGCTGGCGGCGTACTCGATTCCGACGGTGCAAACGGTGCTGGCAAAGAGCGCAGATGAGGCGGTGAATGTCGCGGCCGACATCGGCTATCCGGTCGTGATCAAAATCAATTCGGAGACGATTACGCATAAGACAGATGTGGGCGGCGTGAAGCTCAATCTCAAAGATGAAAGGGCGGTGCGCGGCGCATTTGCGGCCATCGAAACGGCCGTGGCCGAGAAGTACACGCCGGATGATTTTCTGGGCGTAACCGTGCAGCCGATGCTCGATTTGAGCGAGGCTTATGAACTGATTTTGGGTGCATCGCCCGACGCGCAATTTGGCCCAGTGTTGCTGTTTGGCACAGGGGGTACGCTGGTCGAAGTGTACCAGGATCGCAGTCTGGCACTGCCGCCACTGAATAGCAATTTGGCGCGACGCATGATGCAGCGCACCAAAATTTACCATGCGCTGGAAGGGGTGCGCGGCCGTTCTTCTGTCGATTTTGATGCGCTCGAAGCTCTCATGGTCAACTTTAGCCATCTGGTGACAGAGCAAAAATGGATCGCGGAGATCGACATCAACCCACTGCTGATTTCGGCCGACCAACTGATCGCGCTAGACGGCCGGGTGATTTTGTACCCGCCAGAAACAGTTGAGAGCGATCTGCCACAACTCGCTATTCGGCCGTATCCTAGCCAATACGAAAGCGTATGGACGACGAAAACGGGCAATGTGGTGGGCATCCGGCCGATTCGCTCTGAAGACGAGCCGATGATGATCGACTTCCATCGCCGCGTGAGCGATGAAAGCACTTATTTGCGCTATTTTAGTGCGATGAAATTTAGCCAGCGCACCGAACACGGCCGTCTCGTGCGTGTTTGTCATGTCGATTATGATCGTGATATGGCACTTGTTGTCACGCGTCAACGGACAGACGGGCAACACGAGATTGTGGCGGCCGGACGCATTACCAAAACCCACGAAGGGGATGAAGCGGAGTTCTCGATGTTGATCGCCGATGATTGGCAAAAACAGGGTATTGGCACAAAAATGCTAGAGGAGTTGATCCGGATCGGCCGGGACGAAAAGCTCGACCGCATCGTGGCACACATTTTGCCGCAAAACCGAGGTATGATCGCCGTTAGCAAAAAATTAGGCTTTACTGTGCAGCCAGACGATGATTTGATGAAGGCGGTGCTTACACTTGTATAAAAATAGAAAGGCAAAAAAATGATGACAACCCAAACACCCCCTGTTCTCTCTGGTGGTATGCCGTTGATAGGCCATTTGCGCGAATTTCGGACAGACCCCGTCACATTGATGAAACGCGGATACGAGCAGCATGGCAATGTGTTCGCTATTCGGATGTTGAATAGTACGATAGCGATTGTCAGTGGGGCTGAAAACAATCGCACCTATTTTATGGAGACAGACAAAGCCCTCAATGTTAATGAACCGCTAGAATTTTTAAGGCAAGCCTTTGGCGAGGCCGCGATCACATCCCCGCCTGAAAAGTACAAAAACGAGCGTCCTTTGCTGCAATCGCTCTTTAGCCGTGCCAAAATGGTCGGTTATATTCGCGCTATGCAAGCAGAGGTTGAAGCATGGATCGAGCAGCTAGGCGAAGCAGGGACAATCAACATTTCGGACGAAATGATTCAGCTTACAAAAGCGGTTGCCGGACATGCTTTTATCGGCCCATCGTACAAAGATGAGCTGCCGTCTGCGTTTTGGGATGATTACACGGTAATCAGTCGATCTATCGACCCGATTTTGCCGCCCAACTGGCCATTACCCAAATTTATTCGTCGTGATCGCGCCCGCGAGCGCATGTTAACGGTCTTTCATCAGATTGTCGGCGCTCGGTTGGCGAACCCGGATCAATATGAAGACATGATTCAACTATTGGCGACAACGCCGCTAAAAGATGGCACGATGTTGACCGTCGATCAAATTGCGGAGTGGTTTTTGGGGTTGATGTTTGCGGGGCATGAAACAACGGCCGGGCAAGCAGCGTGGACAGTGATCCAGTTGCTGCAAAACCCAGCGTATTTGGCGACGGTACAAGGTGAAATAGATCGATTTGTGCCTGTAGGCACACAGATTGACGGCGGTGTGATGCGCCATTTGACACACATCTACCTGGCAATCAACGAAACAACGCGCATGAGACCTTCGGCTGAGATTCTTTTCCGCTTAGTCAAAGAGCCGTTAGAGCTGGATGGCTACACAATCCCAGTTGGCTGGCGGTTGATGGTCAATGCCGCCAACTCGCACAATGAAGCGACGGCATTTAGCAACCCTGAGCAATATGACCCATTGCGCTTCTCGTCAGAACGGGGAGAGGGTAAAAATAGTTTCAAGATCATGGGCTTTGGGGGGGGTATGCACAAATGCACGGGCATGAATTTCGCCAAAAACGAGATGGCGATCATTGTTGCGTTGCTATTGCAGCAATTTGATCTCGAATTGTTAACACCCAACCCAACGATCTATCGGGGGCTGGGCGCGAGTCGGCCGTCCGAAGCATTGATTCGCTATCGGCGCAAAATATAGCTGTTACTTATGGCGGAATAATATGAGGATCAAAAACATCGCGCCCATCAACCCGATTTGGAGCAAGACGACTTGTTGCAATGAGCCGTGAATGAGCGTGAGCAACACAACCTGGAGAACGCCGCCACCGAGGGCGATTTTGGCGCAGGTGCGGTCATCGCAAGCGAGGCGATAGGTAATGACGACGTTGGCGAGGCTGTAGAGGGCGGTGGCGGTGGCATATTGCCATAGCAGCGGGGCTATCGGCCGATAATTTGCGCCAAAGAGCAGCATCACGATTGGGTCGGGAAAGAGATAAGTGCCAGCGATGGCGACGAGCGACATGCTGCCGACCAGCGCGAGTGCGCCCCAGAACAGGGGGCGGGTTGATTGGTCTTGCTTGTGGCGTTCGGCCACGGCCGGAAACAGAATAGTGACAATCGAAATCGACGCGAAGAAGACAACCCGGCCGATCAGGGCGAGTGCCGCATATTGTCCGGCCGCTTCGGCCGCAAAATACCGTTTCACAATCAGCACATCACTGTTATTGATCAAAATTTGACTCAAGTTGACGAGCGCAATCGGGGCGACCGTTGCCCACAAAAGCGGCCGTGCGGCCGTCCAATCACGTTTTGCTTGCACCTGTTTTGGCTGTCTGGCGACGACGTAAGAAGCGGCAAACGAAAGCGATAGACCGAATGCCACCGCGCCAGCCCCAAAGCCCAGCGCAACCAAGCCCAACGACAAAATAAGCCGCGCCATCATTTCGGCGACATAGCTGCCAGCCAGCCGTTCAAAGCGCAATTGCCCCTGCAACACGCCCCGTTGCACACCTTGCACAAGGTAAATGGGAAAGCCGAGACCGAGCAGCGCGAACGGATGCCATGAGGCGGTGCGGAAAAATTGTTGCCAGAATGGTGCGCCTGCGACCAAGATAAGAGCGGCCGCACAACCACTTAACCATGCCCATCTTTGCAGTAGTTGACTGAGGGTGTCGTGCTTGCTGTCTGTTGCTCCGGCCGTGATTTTGGCGGCCGCGATTTGTAGCGTCATCGTCAGCACCGTAGCGGTCAGCATTAGCGTAATGATCAGGCTGACATCGGCAAAGACGGCCGGAGGCAGCCATCGCGCCAGCAACAGATTGAACAAATAGTTGCCCAGATTGACGAGCGTGGTGGCGACGAGCAAAATGAGGCCGCCCGACACGATGCGCCGTTGTGGTTTGAGCGTGAGCGCGGCCATTTTAATGTACCCCTGCGTAGCCACTGTGTACCAGTTCGGCCGAGGCGGGGAAAACGGACTGCACCGATTGCACGGGGGTAAACAAACGGTCGAAGCGCGTCATCTCGAACAGGCGACGCGCTTTGCTGGAACCGGGCAAAATCAACCCGACATCTCCACCGTCTAGGCGCACCCGTTTGAGCAAGCTGACGAGCGCGGCCAGCCCACTGCTGTCGATAAATTCAATCCGGGATAAGTCGATTACAAATTCGCGCAATCCGGCATCAAATAAGCTATCGAGTTGCTGGCGCAAAATTTGTGCAGAGCAAATATCTATCCGGCCGTCTACTGTGATGACTGAGGAACGAATGATGTATTCCGAAAGGTGCAATTTCATAATAAAGTCTCCGATACTGTTACAAATACATGTGTGTTACACCCTTATTTATACAAGGAGCGACTGACTATTTAACTGATAATTTGACGTTGTTTAATCACGTTGTAGAGACGCAACATCTTGTGTCTCTTTTTGTATCCCTCCAGTATAAAAATAGCCGCGCACCGAGCGCGGCCGATAATTTTTCACTTGTTGTTGGTGGCGTAATATCTGTTACAAAGCCGGGATGGTGGCAAAAGTCAGCCGTTGGTGTGTGCTGAAAATGGAGTATATCGAAGCAGATACAATTCATGCTATACTGACAATATGAGTATGTTAACTGAAACGATCACCGTTCCTAATGTCCAACTGACATTTGACCAGATTGTGACAGCGATTCGGCAATTAAGACCAGAAGCGCGGCTAAAAATTCAACAACTGCTGGCGGAAGATGATCTATCTGATGAGTTGGTTGATCTCGCTTTGATGAGTGAGTCAGCTTTGGCGCGAGAGTGGGATACAGACGAAGAGGATGAGGCGTGGTCACACTTAGCCCAGCTTCCATCGTTATAATGCCGTTCCCGTTCTCCGATTTGTCCGGGACAAAGTTACGTCCGGCATTGATTGTTGCGGATGTGGGGCGGGGTGATTGGGTATTGTGTCAGATTACGAGTAACCGTTATGCTGATGTTGGTGCGGTACGTGTAACGAATGGTGAATTATCAAAAGGGTCGTTGCGGAGTGAGAGTTTTGTGCGGCCGATGAAGCTATTTACCGCAAATCAAAGCATTGTCACAAGACGGGTTGCTATCCTGAATGATGAAACCTTTCGTGCTGTTCTTGAATCAATCATAGCAAGATTGACGGAAAATATGCCATGATTCCAATCAGTTTGTCATCATGCTTCTGGTTGGTCCACTACCAATTGAGTAGATCATTTTGCCGCTGACGGCCGTTGGTATGTGCTGAAAATGGGGTGATTCCGATTGGGAGAGGCTAAACGAGTGCGACCTGCAATCGTTTTCCCAGTGCGAGGGCGGCTCGTTCTAATGTTGCTAATGTTGCAGAGTCATAGGTCGGGTCGAGGAGACGGTCTACGGCCGTGCGGCTTGTCTCCATACGACGTGCCATCTCCGTTTTATTGATCTGTTGCTCACCCATCAGTTGTTCAATTTGATACGCAATAACACGCTTAATCGCTACCGCCTCCGCGTCTGCCAAAAGTCCTTCTGCTTCAAGAAAACTATCCAATGTATCACCAATATATTTGTCGTTCATTTTGTCTCCGTTAATGCGTTGAGCCGTTGTTTTGCAACGTTCAAATCGCGCTGAGGTGTCTTTTGGGATTTTTTAATGAAGCCGTGCAACAAAATCATTCTATTGTCGATGACGGTGAAGATGACACGGCTAATTCGTTTATCCAATCGTGATCGTACTTCCCACAAACCGTTGTCTAACTTCCGAATGAGCGGCATTCCCAACGGCCAGCCAAACTGTGCTGTTTTCAAATCTTCACCGATAACTTTCCGATCCTCATGAGACAACTCCATCAGCCAATCCCGCACAGGTTGTTTGCCGTTCTCCGTCTTGAAGAAGTTGACCTGAAAGCGAAGGTTCTCATCATCGTCATTCTCCTTATCACGGTTTTTCATATCAAAATCGTACCATTATTGGTACAAAATAGCAATGCGCGATCTAGTTGTTCCACGGCCGATTGTGTGGAGGGTTTCGCCGTTGACGGCCGTTGACGGCCGTTGGTGTGTGCTGAAAATGGAGCGGTTCGGTCTGGCTGTGGTCAATTTATAATCAATGATGGGACAGGGGCAAAAGTCGGCCGTGCCGTTCGATTGCGGTACAGGGTCGGTTGCGGCCGGGGGACGGGGAGCGTGTTGGCGCATAGCTCTTGAAAATGCAGCACATACCAATCAACCACATCTGAAATCGACAGCCCTTGTGCCGCCAAATAATTTTGACGCGCCATCTGGGTACGTGTTTCCGTATCATCCAGCACCAAAGCGAGCGCGTCAGCCAAACTATTCATATCTTCTGGCTCAAAAAACGCACCCGTGAACCCCTCTTCCCGAATCACTTCAGCGAAGTCGCCGATGTCTGGCAAAACAGTCGCTTTACCAAATTCTCCAGCCTGATGCAGTACACCAGAGCTGCCAGTGGTGCTGGTGTATGGGAACACCACAACAGACGATTCACTGAAAATACGCGGCACATCTTCTTCGGCCACGTAGCCGGTAAAAGTGATGTTTGGCACATGGGCATACGTTGCCGCCATGTCAGCCAAGTACCCTTTCGCATTGGGGCTGTCGCTACCCGCGATCACCAGTTCGAGGTCGCGGGTTTGTTGCAATTGGTCGAACGCTTCGATGAGGGCTTCTACTTTTTTGTATGTGCCAAATTTGCCAAAAGCGAGAATTTTTTGTGGGCCGTCTGTCTCGTCAAAGCTGACTGCTTGCGGGGTGGTGTTAAATGTACCGTGTGGGGCGAGGATGACGTTATCGGCCGCATATTTTTCTTTCAAAATGTCTACATATTTGGGGATAGTCAATGCCACCAAATCGCTGCCTAGCAAAACCTGCGTCAACATCGTCCCGGCCGTGCGGATAATTTTCTCGCTCAACCAATTGGTCGCATGTCCCACATTGTCCAAGTCAACCGTTTCCATGATGTTGTGCAATAGCACCACTGTCGGAATGCCCGCTTTTTTGAGGAGGCGAGGCGTGGTTAGGCCAAGCGCGGCCGTGACTTTGCTGTGTCCAAACGAGGCGAACTGAATGTTGAACAACACCACATCTGGCTGGGCGGCACAGACGGCGCGGGTGATGCGGCGTGGGCTGTTCAGCGCATCAAATTCCCAACAAGGAACGATGCTGACAGGCACACGCGCATCTTTGACTGTGGCCCCACGTGCTTCTTCATCTACAAACAGCGTTATACGGCCGACTGTCTCAAATTTCTGCGCCAACGCCTGCACAAAATGGAAAGCATACTCATTGAGCGACCCATTGCTGGGCGGAAAAGCGGTCACGATACCGACGTGTAGTTTTTTGTTACGCATGAGCATATTCTCCTATTGATGTAGTTGCTGGGAGTTGGCGATAAGCACCTTGCAAATCGGTGCGGCGAATAGTGATGATGTCACGCAAAAAGCGGCGTGTTTCACGGATGGGGTCAACAGTCGAGCCATCAACATCATGCCAATGCACCGGCACTTCTGCCACACGATAGCCAAACCGGGCAGCGAGATAGAGGAGTTCGAGGTCAAAACTGAACCCCATCATCGTTTGTGTGCCAAATAATTTGTGAGCCGCTTTGCGCGTAAATAGTTTGAATCCGCATTGTGTGTCGCGGTATGGCATTTGTAGAGCCAGCCGGACAATACCGTTTAGCCCGTAGCTAAATGCTTTTCGCAATGCGCTCTTGTTTTCAACGACTGCACCCGCGATACCGCGAGAACCGATAGCAACATCATGGTTATGCTGTTCGATTTGTGTCAGCAAGCCAGCCAACTCTTCAATCGGTGTGGCGTTGTCTGCGTCTGTGAACAAAAGAAGGTCGCCCTGTGCGGCAAACATACCGCGCTGGACGGCACTGCCTTTGCCACCATTTGCTTTTGTCTTCAAAATACGGAGATGGGGAATATCAAGCGATTGCATGAGCGCAACTGTGTTGTCTGACGAACCATCATCTGCAACAATGATTTCGTAAGCACGGTCCAGTTGGCTCATGTAATCGCTAATAGCCAATACAGTTGGTTCAATACGCTGGGCTTCGTTATACGCTGGGATGATAATGGAAATCTCTGGTTTGTTATACATTTCTTTACACCGTTACCTATACAAAATCTGTAAACTTCAACTTGATTAGGAGTATAAAAACAAATTCTGACAAAGTTTCTAGTGAGCAAACATGAATGCACTCCCATTCGCTTTTACGATAGATAATCACCACATAAGCGGGTGGCTCATGTTAGCAATCCTACATTTGCTATATTGCCTCACGGCCGCACAATACAAGTAATGTCGTCAACCAACCGGCCGAACCACCATCTCATCATCGCCCTGCTCGTCGGGTTTGCCTACCATCTGGGGTTGACGTTTTTCACCTTCAAGCGCACCTACGACGCTTACGTGCATATCTTTTTTGCCGACCATTACGCTCGTAGCTGGTTCGAGCCGTGGGAGCCACGCTGGTACACCGGCTTCAATATGACCAGCTACCCGCCAGCCAGCCATCAGGTGACGGCGCTGCTTTCTTCTCTCCTCGGTTTGCAAAATGCGTTTATCGTCGTGCTGGTGTGTGCGCTGCTGTTCACCGTCGTTGGCATCTATCGTTTTGCAAAAATATGGGTCTCGGCCGAAGCGGCCGGATACGCTGCTCTGATCGCTATTTTCGCCACAGGCATCACCGAAACCGCGCACGTCTTCGGACAATTACCCACCTTGTTCTCGCTCGGATTTCTATTAAACGCGCTGCCCTACGTCTATCGCTGGGTGCATGACGGCCGCTGGCGCATCTTGTTCGTCGCCTGGATGGTATGTGCCGCCACCACGGCCGGGCATCACGTCACCACCCTGTTTGGCAGCGTCTTTTTTGTCGCGCCCGTGCTGGTTGTCGCCCTCTGGGATCGCTACGCCGCGCAAACCACGATTAACGAAACGCCTATCCTGACTATCGTCGTGCGCTTTTTAACAAGCTGGCTCACCGTTGCCCCCGTGCGTCGCGCCTTTCTCCGGGCGATTGTGTTTGGCGTGGGGTTAATCGCCATTCTTGTCGCCGTCGTGCTGCCATACTGGCTATGGAGTGCCAGCGATCCCATTTCGCAAGTGCCGATTCCCCATGCGTCGCGGGACAGTTTCATCGAAAACCAAGCGGCCGGACTCGTCTTCTGGCTCATTCCGTATGGGGTGGGCGTGCTATTTCTGCCCTGGGTCACAAAACAGATGACAACGTTGCGGCGACTGCCGTTGCTCCTCTCATTTTTATTGCTCATCCTCTTAGGAACGGGCGGCACAACCCCCATTCCGCGCTTGCTGCTAGGCGGTGCATTTGAGATTTTGACGCTGGATCGCTTCACGTTTTGGGCGACGATTGTGATGCTGCCATTTATGGGTGAGATTATCGCCAGTGTGGCAGAGGGGCAGATCGGCCGCAAAACGCTCTCCCCATCGGCCGCTCGTGCCTGTTTGCTCGTGTTCGCGGTTGCCCTCATCAGCGCATCCGTTTTCACCGCCAACCTGACACAATTCCGCAAATTCCAGCCCGAACCGATTGCGATGGAGCCTATTCTGCAATTTCTCAAAAAAGACGAGCATGACGCATGGCGCTTTCTCACGCTCGGATTTGGCGATCAGATGGCATGGTTGAGCGCACAGACAGACGCGCTTTCTGTCGAAGGCAACTATCATTCGGCGCGGCGGCTGCCAGAGTTAACTTCCTCGCCTGTCGAACGGCTCGACGGCGCAAAATTTCGCGGCATCCCCGGCCTGGGATCATTGCAACAATTTTTGACAGTGCCAGAAAAGTACCATCTCAAATTTATCTTCTCGAACGATCCGTTTTACGATCCATTGCTCTATTTTTCTGGCTGGCGTGAAGTCGGCCGCCTAGACAACAACATCATCGTGTGGGAACGCGCTGGCATTCCCCCGCTGCCCGATACATTGCCCAACAAACAGTTACCACAATGGCAGCGCATCATGTGGGGTGTGTTGCCATTGACGACGATTGGGCTGGCGATTGCGGCCGTGTTTTTGCTGGGGCAGCAGGCAGATCGGCCGCGCTGGTGGTCGTGGCGCATGGGGGCGTTTGTGCTGGTGGGCGCGGCCGGATTGATACTGACGTGGGCGGGGGTTCGCAGGGTGCAAAATAACGGCATTTCGGCCGAAAGCACATTACTCGCCTATTACGATGCGCTCGATTTTCGCCAATTTGAAGAGGCATATAGCCTGCTTGACCCCGACACCCGCCCCGACTACGAAATCTATTTGGAGCATATCACCAGCCAGGGCGGGCTACGCGGTTCGTATGCCAAACTCGATAATTTGGTGACTGTTGTGCTGGAAGAAACGGCCGCCACCCAAACGATCCGCGCCGATGCGGAGTGGGTGACGGCGTTGGCTAAGATCACATCGGCCGAAACGCATCTTTTGTCTCGCAGTGCGGCCGGATGGGTGGTTGCGCCCCCAGCGATCACCGAAAACCCCATTTCGACCACTTCCCAGCAGCCGATCAACGTGCGAACTGTTTCGGCGCAATCGATCAACCGTGACGGCCGTCATCACCTGCTGGGCGTGATCGCAAATGAGACACAGACAGCGGCCGACATCACCATCACCGGCATTTTGTACGACGCAACCGGCGCAGAGATCGGCCGCAACAACGCGCACACATTGGTTGTGCATACGCTGGCGGCCGGAGAAGCAACTCCCTTCCGCATCCCATTCCCCACATCGATCACGCAAACCGTTGGCTCATTCGAGATCAAGACACAAGCGTACACCGTCGTTGAACCACCGTATACAGTCTCATTCGCGGCCGATGATGGCTTGCAAGCGACGGCCGATGGTCAGCCTTTGCTCGTTGGCAACATCATAAACGCAGGCTGCCGGGACGTGTCGATTGTGCAATTATTGATCGCGCAGCAAGATGCGGCCGGGAATGTACTATGGGTTGAACAGTTTTTTGTGCAAGCTCCGCTCAAAGCAGGTGACACGCGCTACCTAGCGGCACAAGTGAGCGTTGTGGCAGATAATCCCACTTGGTGGGTGACATCCCAGAGCTTTGTGCTGGCGCAAAAACCACGCTGCTGATCGAAGGCGCAAAAGCACAGCCATTTGACAATCAATCCGCGCCCCGCTACCCTTCACCTGAAATTAACAGCCGAATAGCAGAAAGTAGAGCGCAAGGACTGCAACTTGATTGCAGTTGACGAGGACGAAGGTTCTCTACGGCAACGTAGAGCTAACCCGGCACATGGCCGGGAAAAATCGACAGATCAGCGGATGCCTTCCGGGATCGCCATATCCCGTACTTTCACGAACTAAAGCATGTTGACAAACGGCCGGAGCGATCCGGCACACAAAGCGACACGCAGTGGCAACCATTCACTATTCGGCAAAAAACCAACTTTATAATCGGTAGATCAAACGGATGATCGCTGTGTGGCGGCCGGATGCTTTCTTCTTTCATGCCTCCGCCATCTCTCTATCTATCATCCCATTCTTCTACCCGGAGTCTTTTGCTATGTGTGGAATCGTAGGCTATATCGGTGCGCGTCAGGCCCCCGATGTTATTTTGAATGGATTGAAGCGGCTGGAGTATCGTGGGTACGACTCGGCCGGGCTGGCAGTGCTGGCAAATGATGGCACAGTCGGTGTGCGGCGCGAGGCAGGCAAATTGAACGGCTTGCTCGCACGGGTCGCAAACGAGCCATTGAGCGGCACAATCGGCATCGGGCATACGCGCTGGGCGACACACGGTCAGCCCAATCGCACCAACTCGCACCCCCATCGCAGCATGAACGGCCGGATCGTCGTCGTCCATAACGGCATCATCGAAAACTTTATGCCGCTACGCCAGCAATTAATGGCAGAAGGTGTCGATTTTGCATCGGATACCGATACGGAAGTGGCCGCCCACCTGATCGAGAAATATCTGGATGAAGGGCTTTCGTTTGTTGATGGGACGCGCAAAGCGTTGCAGCAGCTACAGGGATCGAGCGCGTTTGTGGTGCTATCGCCAGAGCATCCCGATACATTGATCTGCGCTCGGTTGGGCAATGCAGGCGGCATTACGCTCGGCTTGGGCGACGATGAAATGTTTATCGCATCTGATATTCCTGCTATTTTGGAGTATACGCGCCGCATGATTTTCTTGGAGAATAAGCAGATGGCAGTGATCACGGCCGCTGGGTACACCATCACAACGCTCGATGGAGCAGATAGCCCGGCCGCTATTCACGTCATCCCGTATGATCCCGTTAGCGCGGCCAAAGGGAAGTTCAAGCATTTTATGCAGAAAGAAATCTATGATCAGCCTGACGCAATTATCAATACGTTGCGCGGCCGATTAGACTTTGAGAACGGCCGGGTTGATCTGCCCGAAATGCAGTTGACGGCCGCCATTGCCAACGATCTGCAAAAAATTTATGTGACGGCGTGTGGCACGAGCTACTACTCTGGCTTGGTCGGCAAATTTATGATCGAGTCGATGGCGCGTGTCCCTGTCGAAGTGGAGTATGCGTCAGAATTTCGCTACTACAACCCGATTGTAGATGATAAAACGGCCGTGCTTGCCATCACCCAATCGGGCGAAACGGCCGACACATTGGCCGCGATAGAACAGGCACGGGGAGACGGCGCACGAATATGGAGCATTGTCAACGCTATCGGTAGTCAGGCGGCGCGGGTGTCGGACGGACATATCGCCATGCACGCCGGGCCAGAGATCGGGGTCGCCAGCACGAAGGCGTTCACATCGTCAATTGTTGATCAATATATGCTGGCATGTGCGTTGGCCGAATTACGCGGTACTGCTTCGGCCGCCCAGCTTGCTCAATGGGTTAATGATTTGGCACAGTTGCCTGATCGGGTCGGCCGTCTACTTGCCGATGATCGGCCGTACCGAGAGCTGGCCAACATTTTCCACAAGGCGCAAAACTTTCTGTTTATCGGCCGGGGCATCAACTACCCGGTCGCGCTCGAAGGGGCGCTCAAGCTGAAAGAGATCAGTTACATTCATGCAGAAGGGTATCCGGCCGGAGAGATGAAGCATGGCCCGATTGCGCTGATCGATGAGTCGATGCCGGTGCTGGCTATCGTCACGCAAGATGCACTATATGACAAAATGATCAGCCAAATCCAGCAAGCGAAGGCGCGGGGCGGTACGATTATTGCGGTAGCGACAGAAGGGGATACGGTGATCGCACAAGAGGCAGATCATGTGATTTATGTGCCACAGACCCCTGCATTGTTGTCGGCCGTGGTCAATGTGATACCCCTGCAATTGCTCGCCTACCATATCGCCCTCCAGCGTGGCTGCGATGTCGATCAGCCCCGCAATTTAGCGAAAAGCGTGACAGTCGAATAAAACGCCACCCGGTAGAGACGCACCGCCGGTGCGTCTCTTTCTTATGGGCAGGTTGTGTCGGAAAATCAAGTGTTGCCAGCAGAAATGAATGACGCAACACCGTTTTGGTATCCTAAAATGGTTATGATAGTATGAACGAGAGGCACACATGAGCAATTTTTACACGCGCACAGGGCTGGCTATGCTTGGTTTGTGGCTATTATTAATGATCGCCACGACGTACACCATCACGGCCGATAACCCCACATCCCTCCCCCGACTATCGCTTGACGACCTGCATTATGAAGGCGCGTTTCGTCTCCCGGCCGACACGTTTGGCGCGTCTTCGCTCAACTATTCACAAGGGCCCATCGCCTACAATGCGGCCGCGCACAGCCTGTATATCGTCGGGCATAGCCACGACCAAGCGATTGCCGAGTTTGCGCTGCCACCATTGGTCAACAGTGCCATCATCACCGATCTCAATATGGCGACCGCCCCGCTGCAACCGTTTAGCACGGTAATCGACCGGGCTGCCACCGGCAACCCACAAGCGATTGATCGGATCGGCGGGTTGGCCTATATCGACACGGCCGACACTCCCTTTCTCCTGATCAATGGCTATGAGTATTACGATGCTGATGTCGATGTCACCCATTCAACGCTCGTTGCCCGTGCGCCTGCTGCGCTCGACACGGCCGCCATCGACGGCTTTTATGCGTTCGCGGGTGGGGCAGGACATACGTCTGGCTGGCTGTCCCCCATTCCGGCCGCATGGCAGGCGGCGCTGGGTGGCCGTTACATCACAGGCAGCTCTAGCGGCATCCCGATTATCTCGCGTACCAGTGTCGGCCCGTCCGCGTTCGTCTTTGACCCCGACCAATTTGAGACAGGCACGGCCGGAACGATCTCCACCACAAAACTACTGGATTTTTCGCTAGAAAACCGGTTGCACAGCGACCTTGACAACGCGGCGGGCGACAACGATTTATGGACACACCTATCACGGGCCGTCTATGGATTGATCGTGCCAGGGACGCGCACGTATCTGACGATTGGACAGTCGGCCGGACATGAGAGCGGTGTCTGCTACAAATGCGTGCAGGACGATGGCAACCTGTGCGGCGGCTACTGCCCACCAGACAGCAACGATTACTATCATTACTATTGGCTGTGGGATGTCGATGATTTGGTCGCTGTCAAAAATGGGGTGCTGGCAGCCCACGATGTCCGGCCGTATGAGTACGGCCGCTTCCCCACCCCGTTTGCGACACGCGCACTGGGCGGCGGCAGTTACGATCCTGCCTCTGGTATTTTGTACATGACCGTGCAGGAAGCTGACCGCGCACAAGGCGAGTATGCCAACCCACCTGTTGTTGTCGCCTACTCATTTGATTTTGATACAGACAGCACCGCCCCGTCGCTCTCTGTGCAATTGCATTCAGAAACGGCCGTTCAGCACCGTTATATCGGTGTGATCTTGCTATTGGTTGGGCTGCTTTTGCTTGTTATATTGAGAACGGCAAAACGATGAAATCACGCCCGTAGGGACATGGCGCGCCATGCCCCTACGGTATCAAGCTAAGGCGAAAATCGGTCGAATCTGTGTATCATCGACGATTTGTTGCACTGGTCTCGCCCGGTGTTGAAACACACGGGCTGTCAGTGCGCCTGACGGCGCTGCGAAAAACCCGTTTCAAACGGGTTTCAGTCGGCGTAGCAGCCGGTTTCAGTCGGAGCGGTAGCGCGTAAAACGCTTGGCTTGGTATGTATTGGACACGGCTAACCGTGTCCCTACTTTCCTATGTGGGGGAAACCTGCGCCGCGATCTCCGCGTATTCGGTCGTGATCGGTGCGATGTCGCCCACGCCAAATAGCGTCAACATTTCACTGATCAACTGTGCTTTGCGCTCGGCATCTTCTCGGCTCCAGGTACGCGACTTGATCTCTAGGTATAGCCCCGGCACGGCCGGTTGTGTCATGCGGTCGATGTTAACGGCAAACTCTGTATCCTGGTACGTCACCCGCCAGCGCCGACGATCTTTGTTGACCACGATCTCGCTATCCGGTGCAAAGTATTCTCGATAAAAGCGCAAACTATTGGTCGCGGCCGCCAGTACCCGTGACCGCGAAAGCATCACCGCATTGTCATATACTTTTTGCGATTTTTGCCCCAGCAACGTCAGGCGTGATCGGGCATAAATCAGCTTGCCTTCTTTGTCTATGCTCTCGTCCTCACGGTAGCGCAGCCGTGCCGCATCAGGATCATCATTGTCAAAAACAAAATAAGTATCGTACTGGCGATAATGACGGTGCTTTTGAATGGTGATCTCGTCTCCGTACAACGCTTGCACAATCGACTGATCGGCCGTCAATGGTACTTTGATCTGCACTTCAAACCCCTCTTCGCGCTGTGTGCCGGTCAAGATGATCAATTTGTTGTACGGACTTGATTCCCGCTCGATCACAAATTTGTCGATGGCGGTGGCGACTACGGCCGCGTCATCCATCGCCGCCTCTTCATCAATTGTCAGCAACTGCCGATCCTGCATCAACCACGCCCCATTGCACACCACATGGCGCACATCGCTGCTGTGCGACGTATAAATAATGCGGCTGTACACGTTGTCTGGATTGTTGTTGAAATGCGGCCAATTGTGTAGTCCGCGCATCTCCACCACGATCATGTCGGCGCGTTTGCCCGGTTCTAGGCTGCCCGTCAGATGATCCATGTGAACGGCACGTGCGCCCCCAATCGTTGCCAGTGCCAGGGCTTCACGGGCGGGCAAATGGGTCGGGTCGCCATGTTTTACTTTGGCTAATAGCGCGGCAAGACGCATTTCCTCAAACATATCGAGATCGTTGTTACTCGCTGGGCCGTCTGTCCCCACGCCCACATTGATCCCGACCTCTAGCATAGCGTGTACGTCCGCGATGCCGCTCGATAGCTTGAGGTTGCTCGATGGATTGTGCGCCACGCCAGCCCCCGCTTTCTTGAGGCTGACCATTTCGCCTCGGTCGATGTGAACGCAATGCGCCGCCAGCAACTTCGTATCGAGAATGCCGTGTTTTTCGTTCCAGGGAATGGGCGGCATGTTGTGCTGCTCGCGGCAATTGGTCACTTCTAGCAATGTTTCGCTGATGTGGGTATGCACGGGAACGTCGTACTCCAGCGCAAGATCGGCACAGGCGCGAAGCAGTTCGGGGGTGGCGGTGTACCACGCATGGGGGCTGACGGCCGGTTGGATCAGCGCGTGTCCGTTCCATTCCTCGATAAATTGGCGCGTCAGCGCGATACCGTCTTCCCAACTGCTCGAATCGGGTGTGGGGAAAATGATAATCGTTTGCCCCAACAACGCTCTCATGCCGATGGCGGCCGTCTCGGCCGCAATATCGCTTTCATAGTAATACATATCGGCAAACGTCGTTATGCCACTGCGAATCATTTCTGCACACGCGATCCGTGTTCCCAGGCGCACAAAATCAGGTGTCACAAATTCGCGCTCAACCGGCATCAAATAGCCCAGCCACACATCGAGCCGCAAATCATCATTCAGACCACGCAACAGCGTCATCGGCACATGCGTGTGCGCGTTCACTAGCCCTGGCATGATCACTTGTCCGGTGCAGTCAATCGTTTCGGCCGCCTCACACTCCTGCATAATCCCATCTGCCTCCCCCACCGCTACAATGCTATCGCCCTTGATCGCCACCGCCCCCGGTGAAAATATCTCATAACTGCCATTCATCGTAATGACAGTGCCATTGACAAACAATTTATCAACTTGGTTCATCTATATACTCCTTGTGAATATGTCTATTTTAACAGTAGAGTATAAAGGATGCGTCAAGGGGGAGCAGTAAACATGGTTTGGTTTGTCCATGTCAAACAAGAACTATTCGCCCAGATGAAACACACCCAGCGTCAAGCAACGAATAAGGGAAGCATGTACACTTTTGTCATGCGTATTCTGATATTCTTTCTCATCGGCAGCATGACGGCTTTGTTTTTGGGTTGTACTGATCCAGATGCTGCGACGAACCATGATCAAATCACCCAAATCGCCACCGATTACACCGCTTGGCCATCTCCGATGGAAACGGCCGTCAATCAAAGCAGTACGCTCTATTTACTCTGTCGTATGATGTCAGATTTAGAACAAACATACGCAGACGATGATGTTCATGGCGGTATCTCTGCTTTGTCGCGTGTATACGTGAATGATGCGGCCGTATTGCCCACGCTTTCCCAACCTAGTACGCGCACTTTTCCCGATGGCACGATTCTCGTCAAGGAAAAGTTGCTTGCTACCGATAATGAGGAAGCGCTCGATGCACTTGGCATTATGCTCAAAACAAAAGGTGTGTGGGAATATGCGTATTGGCAGCCAAATGGCACGATTGGGCAGGGCAAAGAGGTGGCACACTGTCAGTCGTGCCATGAAAGTGCGGCCGCAAGCGACTATGTTTTCTATCCACAAGGCGCACTCGGCCCACTCTTTGACTTCATAGAATGAATGCACTACACTGTCATTAAGTGCATTCACATCGAATGCGCTCTTATTCTCAAAGGAGGTCAACGATGGCAATACAACTAACTGTGCGCGGTATTGATCCGCTGCTTCACGAATCGCTCAAAAAAGCGGCCGGGCAACAAGGTCTAAGCGTCAACAAATTTATCGTTCACGCCCTCAAACAGGCGGTTGGTCTCAATAATGGTCATCCGCACATATCAACAGTGTATGATGATCTTGATTGGTTCATCAATTCGACACCGCTCGAAGATGCGCTTGCATTCAACGTGATGATGGCAGAGCATGATCAGATCGATTGGGAAATGTGGGCATGACGATGCTTTTTTTAGATACATCTGCTTACTCTTTGCTCGAAGGCGGCCATGCGGAAGCAGGGCGCAATGTTCGTGTAGCCAAGAAGCTGGCATTGCCTGTCATCGTTGTAGGCGAATTGATGTATGGCTTTGAATTAGGCAATCGCAAGGCAGAAAATTTAGCGAAACTGGCTCAATTTATGCAAGCCCCGCGCATCCATGTGATTCCGGTCAATTACGAAACATGTGATTGGTATGCACGACTTTATGCCAGCTTACGTAAAAAAGGGCGGCCGATCCCGGTTAACGACATTTGGATCGCTGCTTTGTGCTGGCAACACGGTGGCACATTATTAACGGCCGACGCGCACTTCCTCGATCTGCCCCAAATTATGGTGCGCCATTTAGTTATCTAAAACAGCAAAATATGATTACCATTCCAGAACAAATTCAAACAGAGATCAACGCGCACGGTGAAGCGGCTTATCCTTATGAAGGGTGTGGCTTGCTGCTGGGGCAGATGGTTGCTGGCAATAATGTTGTCGAAGCGATCAAAATAATGGCGAATGTATGGCCGGATGAGGAAGAGAAACGGGTGCGCTTTCGCATTGATGAAAAGGAGTGGGTCACGGCCGAACTGGCGGCAATGATGGAGGGACAAGACATTATCGGCGTGTTTCACAGCCATCCCGATCATCCCCCGATTGCGTCCCCGCGTGATTTGGCGTGGGCGGCGTTTAGCGGCTACAGCTATGTGATCACGGCCGTGCGAAATGGCACGGCCGAAGAATCCCGCTCATGGCAACTGAACGCCGAGCGCACCGATTTTACAGAAGAAGCGATTACGGCAACACGGCCGCAACAGTGAATGAGCCAACTGTTTCACCTGCGAGCATGACAGATAGATCGCCCTCGGCCGTCACGACACGCTCACGCTGATACACCCCATCAACAGGCTGGGAAAATTGCTCGATCTGCTCATTTTTCAAATTGACAACCCAGTATTCATTGATTCCAGCTTGAGCATAAATCCGCTTTTTGGTCGTCTGATCCTCGCGCAACGTTGCGTCAGATACCTCGATCACGATAGCGACTTCATGCGCTTGTGGATGGCGACGAGCGTAATCGCGTGACCGGCCGCGCACGATGGTTGCATCTGGCTCTGGCTCACTTGTGGACAATGTGATCGGCTGCTGTGAACGCACATGATAGCCATCGCCCAGTAAGCGTGATAGCGTCGCATAAAGTTCATTTGTCGTAAAAGCGTGGGGTGGGTTGATAGGTATTTTTGTCACGAGTAAGCCATCAAGTAGCTCAATTTTGTCATCTTCTGTTAGCGTCCCTGCTGCGATCATACGATGATAACGTTCAACCGTCATGCGCCATAACGGCCGATCATAAACAACGGGATGAGATACTGTTTTAGCCAACATACGCCTATCATAACATAAGTTGCTCATGCCATGATACCTCACTCGATAGGCGTGACAGGTAGAACACCCGCCACGCCTGCGGTAAGCAAATTAACCTTTCTTGTAACTACTCAGCCAGTCTGCATTTCAGCTACTCAGCCGGTCAGCTTTGTACTTTCTTAAGCGGATGCGCTTTGTCAACAAACTATTTTGATGCCAATCATCAAGTTTGAGCATCCATCTTTGCTGATTTGCTGACAAGCTGATAGCTGACTAGCAACTACGTGAGTAGTTACCCTTTCTTCTTCAACAAAAACATCGTTGGTACGAACAATGCCACTTGCGAAAGTAGCACAACAGATGTTTGCACCTGGCTCGTATTCGCCATCAGTGGCAAATAGACGACTGATAACGGCGGCTGCGCGGTCGGTGTCGCCGTGGGTGTGGCTGTCACTGTGGGCGTTGTCGTCGGGGTTGCCGTTATAACAGTTGGCGTGAGTGTTGGGGTTGCTGTCATGGTGGGCGTTGCTGTTGGCGTTGCTGTTGGCGTTGCCGTCGTGGTCGGTGTCTGTGTTGGCGTTTGTGTCGGGGTAGGCGTTAGTGTGACTAGCGGTAGCACACTGCCGATCTCCTGCTGCCCTGCAACCACACACGGAACAGACTGCCCAAACTGATTGCCACACGAAACGGGCTGCATGGTGCTGCCTGTATCGGCTTGCCCCGGCCGCATCGTCAGCGTGGTCGCGGTGCTACCTGCGTACTGCACGCGCAACGTGAGCAACAAGCCATCTGCCAACGGCGTATCGGCCGCGGCCGTATCGTAAACCGTTACCCCCAGCAAACCGGGCTGTG
>CALECP010000033.1 GCA_937949915.1 uncultured Anaerolineae bacterium | reverse complement strand
GCGCCCTGTCCCCACAGCCACCGCCATCAACTTTAAAGTGTGATAAATTGCAAAATTTTTGTCCAATTTTGGAATTCATTGTACCATCATGATAGGGAAAAGCCGCCAGGCCATTAAAAAAAAAGAAAAAAAAAAAAAGGCGCATTTAGATTTTTGTAGTAACTTTTAGAAAATACTTTCGAGATACGTATTATGAATTTATAATTTGAAAAATATTGTCGTGTTTTCTTTAAATGATTTTTGAAGATACAGTATCCTGTGGCCAAGTACAGTGAGGGAATATTAGTGCAATTAAAAAAATAGGTATAATAGGATAGAATAACTATCATTATTTATTATCTATTAATTCAGAAAAAATACATCTGAAGACTATTGATGTCATTTTCTTGACACAACACGTTATTTGTAAAATAATGGAACAAAGATCGGTTGTGGATGATAGGATAAAAGAGAGATATTGGGTTGACGACGGTAGGCTGAACAGCCTACCGTCGTTGTGTAAATATGCTATCCTTGCAACATGTATGATATAGGCGCGGCCGTAACGATATTTGTCTGCAATTTCGCTTGTGCGTTTATTTGTATGCGCCTTTTGTCGAAGAAGAATTGGCATCCGGCGGCCGGGTTTATGATCGGATTGGTGTTTGGGCTGTTGGGGGTGATGCTGGCCTATTCGTTGCCGACGCTGTTTGATTTGCGGAAGATAGAGACAGTACCAAGCGCGGCCGTCAAATGGGTCAACTGCACTTTTTGCGATACACCATTTGCGGCCAAGCAGACGTATTGCCCTTACTGTGATGCTCAATTGCAACTGCCCTCCGTTTTGCCCGAAAAAGAATGAAAAATATAGACAGCACAGCCGCTGCCCTGACGATTTTGGGGCGCAAAAGCAGCTATCAGGCGGCCGAACAAGCGGTGCGCTACCTGATAGAGAATCCCGATGCGGCCGCGCATGATGCTCTGGTAGAGACATACAATCGTTATGATGCGGGTGGCGGCCGGGATGGTATGGGGGAGCTACGGGCATTGGTTCTGACGGCGTTGCGGCCGATTGCGACCCGCGCCGATATACCGTTGCTCGAACGCGCTTTGATGACGTATAAAATCGTCAATGCGCCATTTAATCCTGATTACATGGTGGGGTTACGGGCGGCCGCACTGTATGCGCTCAACCAGATCGATGATGAACGGGCGAGCTATCATGCGGTGCGGCTGTTGGTCGATCCGTATGCGTCGAAGACATCGGGTGAACCGGCGTTGACGGCCGTGCGGGTGCTGGCGGCGCAGCAAAATGGGCTGGCTCTATATCAGTTTGCGCTGGGGATTGAGTTGGAGGGGTTTCATGGACAGGTGGCGGCCGAGGTGTTGTCTGACTGTATCGCGCATCTGCATTTATTGCCGTTGCCGTTGCTGGAGCAGATTGTGGCGCGGTATGGGGCGACCGAGGATGAAATTGTGATGTTGGGGGTGTTGGATTTGTTGGTGAAGGTGCGGCCGTATTCTCATTTGTTGTCGAAGATGCAGCACTTTATCCATGAGACGCAGAACGTTGATCTGTTTCGCTATTTTTTGCATATTGTGGCGGCCAATCGGGATGGGGAATTGGTGCGCTTGCTGCTGCCGGAACTGGAATGGGTGGATGGGGATGAGAAGATGGCGGTGGTGACAGAGGTGATGCCAGCTTTGCGGGAGTTGTTGTAGTGGGTTTGGCTGTTCGTCATTTCTCTAACCGCAGAGGTGCGGAGGGGCGCGGAGTTTTTTTCTGATGGCTAAGACGTATCCGATTGCGTTGCGTGGGCTGGATGGGCTGAAGGTGGTCGTGGTGGGGGGCGGCCGGGTGGGCGAGCGCAAGGTGCGGGGTGTGCTTGTGACAGGCGCGATGGTGACTGTTATCTCTCCAGTTGTGACGGCCGGGTTGCAGCAATTGGCGATCAGTGGCGCGATTCGGGTAGTGGTGCGCCATTTTCAAGAAGATGATTTGGTGGGGGCGGCTTTGGTGTTTGCGGCGACTGATGTCCGGGCGGTGAATGCACGGGTGGCGGCCGCGGCCGGTGCGCTGGGTATTTTGTGCAATGTGGCGGACGCTCCGGCCGAAGGTGATTTTTATACGATGGGCGTGATCCGCCACGAGGATGCTGTGATCGCTGTCGGCACAGATGGCAAAAGTCCGCGTCGGGCGCGCCAGTTGCGGCGGCAGATCACAGCATGGTTACGGACGTTAACGGCGTTGCGCGACGACGACACCACCGACGAGACAAACAGCGAATAAAGCGATTAGCAAATAGGGTGCGGGTGCGCTTTGTTGCTGCCGCAAACCGACGGTGAGCGGGAGATCATCTGGCGTAGCTGTAGGCGTGGGGGTGGCTGTGTCGGTGGGCTGTATGGTGGGCGTTTCGGTGATGGCGGGGGCAAGACCGTCTGGCTCGTTGCCGTACACAAGTGCGCCGTCCATGTAGAGGGTGACGCGCTCGGTTGTCTCGTAATTGCCTTCGCTCATGCCGATCAATGACCAGTCGTTGCTGTCGTCATTGAAGGGGGGCTGGAAGTTTGATTTGAAGACGCGGAATTGTCCGTCGCAATAGTTTGAGCCGGGGACACTGGCATAATCGATCTCAAAATAGACGACATCGGGAACAGTGCTGGCGATGGGACCGGTCAGTGTGCCGTTTGTGCCGCCGCCCTGGCAGCCGGTGTAGTTGGCGTTGCTGCCGATGCTGCCTGTGCCGCCCAATTCGCTGAAGTCGAACCAGATACGGGCGGTGATGTTGCTATAGGGCGCGGCCGAATCATTAATAGCGCGGATGTTGACAGTCATTTCGCGCACGCCGTTTGTTTGGGCATCGATCTGTTTGCTGACATACGCTTCGATGTGCATGTCTACCGATGGGATGGCGGTGGGCATGGGGGTGTTGGTGGGGGTTAGTGTGGGGCCGCCGGGGGTGATGGTGGCGGTGGGTGTTACGGGTTCGCTTTCGCAGCCGATGGCGGTGGTGTCTACGATCACATCATCGAACCAGAGGGTGTCGGGGCCGCCGCCGTAATCTTCCCAGCCGAGGCGCAGGTTGCTGATGTCGGGTATCCATCCACTCGCCCATTGGCTGTCGATGTCGGCCGTGGGCGTATTATCCCGCTTCATGCCTTCCAGCTCAACTTCGTCGAGCCATACTTGCAGCTCACCGTTTGCCTGATCCACGTAAATCTCTAGGCAGTTCCATTGATTGACGGGCAAGGCTGGCACGAGGCTGGTTCCGGCCGGGCTTTGGACGGGGATGGTTGCGTCGTCTGCTTCACGATTCCATTGCAGGACAGAATTTTGACCGCCCATGCGTAAATCTTTGCCACCGTCGTTTTCGTCTTGCATCGTCAAAAAGGCGGTATGTCCACCGGGCAGTGGGGTGTCGTGATAAATCCAGAAGCGGACATAGAGATCGTCACCGGGCATCGTATCGACTCCGGCAAGCTGGGCAAAGACGTGGTTGCAGAAGCCGCCGCCACCGTTGACTTTGAGCGATTTGTTGCCGCTATAGGCGAAGGTGCTGTCGATTTCGATGGTGCCTGTGCCACTGCAATCGGGCGATAGCACGGTCCATTGACCGGATGGGCTGCTGCTGGTTTGGCTCTCGAAGTCGTCGCAGATGGCACCGCTAGGGCAAGGTATGGCCGCGCTTGCACTATAGCTGCCCAGCAATAGCAAAATAGCAACGGCCGCTAATAAAAAGATGGGGAATTGTTTGATCATTTTCTGTACCTCTTTCTCTCTCGTGAATTGTGGAACAAGGCTGTTCCTGACTTGTCGATATGGTAACACAGAGTGGTGGAGGTGGGCGAAAATGATGATCGTTTTCGGGTGTTTTTTTGTAACTATTCAGCAAAGTTTGGCGTGTTAGTTCGCTGATACGACGGCAGAAACAGTACTTTCGGATCATCGGCAAACGTGGCGCGGCCGTCTACATGTGCAGGCAGAGGTGCAATTTCTATGAGTAGTCCGGCCGTTTTTGATACCAAAGATCGTGCTTGGCGATCCGCTAATCTAACGACATCAATTTTTTGGGGGGGTGAATAGGAGATTGAATGGGG
>CALECP010000032.1 GCA_937949915.1 uncultured Anaerolineae bacterium | reverse complement strand
GGTATTGTTACTCATGGGCGTATTCTCCATCCGGTTTTTCCGGTTTTTGGTTTAGTACCCGTGAGGATACGCCTTCTTTTTCACATTGCCAATCCACAACTTCTGGTTATACCTCATGAATCAAGCGTACACGCTCTTGATTTGACAGCCCACTTATTTCCTTAACTTGTGACTGATGGGCTAAGTGTTACCCATAAGTTTGAAAGGTTGACGGCAAACTGCACGGGAACAAGAAATGGGCGCACGGATTGAACGGAAAATACGGATATTTACCGATTTCTTCTCATATTAATCCGTCCTATCCGCTAAATCCGTGCGACAATGGTAGAAATATTGTCTAAAAAATGTGAGTAAAACGCAGCCCGAAGGGAGGGGGACGGGTCTCCCCCATTCAGGGGGGAAGGCGCAAAGATATACGGAGAGCGTGGTTAGCAGTTGGTGTAGTGCAATCCGGGGAGGATAAAGCGCAGCGCGACGTAATTGAGATAGAGAAGACCGATGATCAGACCGGCCGGAATGACGATCCGGCCGATGCGCTCCCCCAGCACTGTTTTTAGCCCCACTACTAATGCAACCGCAATCGGAATAATCGACGGAAAAAGATAGCGGCCCTGATGCTGGACAAACTGTATGTTGTAGACGACATAGAGCAGCCCATTTAAGCCCAACATCCCACCCAGTATCAGCAAAACAGGTAGTTGTGTGCGGGTGAACCGCCATCGTGCCAGCCGCCACACCGCGCCAAACACCCCGACGCTGACCATGACGAGCAACGGCCGGTACATCCACGCGGGGAACGGGGCTGCCATCCAGCCAAATTGCCCGAAGAAGCTGTTAAATGTGGTGGTGCGGAAACGGGTGAGGAGGTCTGCACGGCCGAATTGCGCGATATAGTCGGCCGTGGTCAGTTGCCCTTGTACGATGGCATCATGCGCCTGTGTGCCAAGCCAATCGAACCCCGGATAGACGAACACATTGCGCCCCCACCACAAGGCACCAATCGCCAACGCTGGCACAAACACGCGCACACATTGCTTGATCAGGCCTCGCCAATCGCCCCACCATTGCCACAGCAGCACAAACCCAATCGCCCCCGCCATCAAGTACGCCGTCACCTTTGTCAAAAACGCTAATCCGAGTAGTAAGATTATGGTTAACCGCAGAGGCGCAGAGGGGGAAGACACGCCTTCTTCAACTTTCCCACTTTTTACTTTTCTACTTTCTACTTTCTTACTTTTCACGACCCCATAAATCATCCCCGCCACCAGCAGCCCCGCCAGCGCATCATTGTTGACGGAGGACAGAATAGCGATGTGTTGCGGGACGAGGGCGACGAAGGCGGTAATTGAGAGCGCGATCCAATCACGGCCGGGGAAAATGGCACGGCCGATCTTCCAAGCCAACCACACAATTCCCGCGCCGAGCAGCACCGACGTGAGACGCACCGCCCATAATACGCCATCAAACGCCAAAAAAGCAGGCAGCAGCGTGATGTAATAAAGCGGCGGCTGGTAATCTTCGTACTGGTACGGCTCTATCGAAAACTGGGGAGCGAAACAGCTATCGCGGGTGGCGTTTTGGTACGCTTCGTCGTAGTCGCCCGGTTGCATCAGGGGGAAAAAGGGTGCGTCGCCATCGGCGAGTTGGCGCACGTAATTATAGTGGGCTGGTTCGTCGGGGGACTGCCATGCGGGGGTGCGAAAGACGTAGGCAGTGCCAAGAACGAGATAGAGGGCGGCGATGCCCAGCGCGAGATATTTACTCATCTGTGACCACCATGTTTGTGATGGCGAAACTCAATTGGCGCATCTCGTTTTCCAGTTCGTAGTTGCCTGCTTCGGCCGTCACGGTGACAGTGTTCCATCCGGCCGCCACATCGACCACGAACAAAGCGGGTTGATCAGCGGCCGTCTGCCGCACTTCGCCATCGACAGCGATAAGACCCTGTGTGCCTTTGTGGTTCGCTTGCGCCGGGTCGTGTAGCTCCGAAAAGGTGAGCGTCAGCCCGATTGTGCCAGACTCGGCCGCATACAGATGCAAGCGAGCCGGTGTCCGCGCCCATCGCCACGACCATTGCTCCCACGTCTCGAAATCATACCAACCGTAGCCCAGCACGACGCGCTCGATCTGGGTTGATCGATTGTCGATGCCAGCGAAAATGTCGTGTGCTTCCCGGCCGTCGATCAGCAGGGGAAGATGGCGGGTTTCGATCAATTGATCTGCTTCACTATCATCATACACGGCGATCTCAATCATGCGGGGCAGTTCGCCGAAGCGTTCTCCTACGTCTAACTCGGCCCATAGCTCCAGCCGAATCGAATGGGTGGCTGGGATCGCTTGGGTAACGACGGACGATGGGTAGCCGTCATCGTAGCTTTGCTGAAAAACGGGGCGCATGTAGCCGACCACTTTGATTCCGGCCGGAACATTTAGCACCCACTTTTGGTCTGCGGCCGAGACGTTCATCAGCCATAGCACCGATGTGTACACCTCTTTTCCGGCGTTTTGCGAATGGGTTTCGTCGCGGGTTAGTAGCAGTTCGTCTACATTGGTATCAGCACGATAGTCGGTGATGCCGCGCAACATTTGCAAATCTGACCACGCCCAGACGCGATCCCGATTTTCGGCCGTGGGCAGAGCGTTCCACATCCATGTCGCTTTTTCTGTCGCCCCGCGCCAATGAATGAAGATGCTAAGGAAGAGGAGAAAGAGGAAAAGAAGGGATGAAGGATGAGGGATGAAGGTGGGTTTTTTGTGTTCTTTTGGTTGTAGGACGGGGAGCATGAGGTAGATCAAAAAGGGGAGCATATCTGTCCAGAAGCGTGGCCCATACGCATAGCCTGCCCACCAGATCGGGGCGTTGGCGATGGTGTAGAGGTGTAGAGCGAGAATGACCAGCACGGCCGCATCTAGCCCTGTCATCGCTTTTTCGCGCACCTTGCGCCACACGCCGACGGCCGAAAAAACCAGCACAGGGCAGAACAGAAACAATCCCCGGCCGGGACTGATAAAATGTCCTGCAAGCGCTTCCCAAAAGGTGTTCGTATCTTCAAATTGACTGGAGGGAATGTAGTAGGGCGGCAAAATCGAGCCGTAAACGAGCCAGCTATACCCGACGAACAACGTCGCTACCACGCCAGCCATCCCGAAAAATGGCACGGCCGCACGGCGATGCTTCCACAAAATATACAGGGTGAAAACGATGATCGGGAGGGCGTTGGTCGGCCGTACCACAAACGCATACGCCAGTGGCAGCCCTGCCAAAATCACCCATTTGTCCTTTTTTCTCTGCGCCTCGGCGGCCGAGTCATCTTCCTGCGCGAGTAACAGCAAATACAGTACCAACCCCAACATCAACATCGATCCGCCGTGCTGCCACAGGGCGCGGCTGGCCGTTGACCATGCCATTGTGCCGAAGGCGAAGGTGACGGCCGCCACGGCCGCGCTCCAACCCCAGCCATCGATCTCGCGTCGTGCGATCAGGTAGACGATACCGGCCGATACGGCCGTGATCGCACTGGCACTGACCAATTGCAACCACTCTGCCAACGGCGCATTGGGTGCGTTAGCCACCAAATAATCATGCACGCCCACCTGACGAAATGAGGGCGCGAACAAATCAACCAACCACACGACAGGGAGCGCCAGCAAGGGTGTGCCTAACGGGTACTGCGAGTACAAATGTGCGTCTACCCGTCGCGTCGCATAATCGTGCGTATCATCTTTCATCTGGGGGATGTATTCGTCGAGATCAGTATTACCCTCTGCCAAAATGCTGGCTGCTTCATGCACGGCAAAAACGGCATCGCTCCCCTGAATGTTGTCGGCGTTGCTGATGTAGACGAGTAGGACGGCCGTCACCACAATAATAAATTCGAGGGTAAGGCGCAACCGATTATTTCGCATCGGCGCATTGTAACATAGCGTCACGGTCATGCGACAAAAAATAAATCAAACGTTACAGCACAATCAAGCCAAGTTCGGCCGCCATTCTTCGCTTTTCAACTTGCATCTCACGATTAATTGCCAAAACACGTATTGTCACACGGCCGATTGCTGTTTTCGGCCGAATCGCCCCATCAACCAATGCAAAATGCACCGCCCACAAATCCCTCCTCGGATGAAACAAGCGCACAAGTTCACCACTTTCTGCATCATACGATCCAATATTTGGTCCTTTGTGCCGATTGCATTCAAAACACGCCAGCGCAAGGTTTTTAATTTCAGTTTTCCCTAGATGTTGGAGGGGAACGATATGGTCAGCTTCATGCGGCGACTGCGAAATCGCATCTGGCATCAAACAATACTCACACAACCCATTTGCCAATGCAGCCAGTTCACGTCGCAAGGCAATTGACACATATTCAGACACGTTTTTCAGCCATGATCTTCAGTTTAGTCATCTGCATGATGTGTTCGATTTGCCCCATCTCATCCAGTTCACGGTGTTCTGTTTCGCCCAGCAAATCAGCTTGATTGAGTGCAAGCAATTGGCGCACACGGCTTTGTGATGTCGATGATAATTTATGTTGTAGGACATCATCGGCCGAGGGATCAGCCAACAAAAAGCGCGTTGTCTCATTCGCAACTGTGGCGGCCTGTGTTCGTAATTCTAGGCGGCTCAATTCGACAATCGGTGCTAACCAATGCGTAATACTACGCGCCACTTCATTTGGAAGATCAACTGTTATCGTAACCATACAAACACATTGTAATACAAAATTCATCGGGCGGGAATCAGAGATCGAGCGTTACGCATCACGTTCGATCAACCAATCCCTTCTTTCTATGCCGCAATCACTGTCGTTTTCTAAAATCCTTCAAGCTCACTCAAATCAGCAATGCCATCAGCCAGCCCCGCTATTGCCTGTAGCAGTCCGAGCCGATTCTGGCGTACCGTCTCATCCTTATCCATCACCAGCACATTGTCAAAAAACGCTGTGATCGCTGGCTGCAACGCCCTAATTTGCGCCACCAACGTTGCCACCGTACCGTCTGATTGCGCCGCCACATCACTGTACGCAGCGTACAACGCCTTCCCCTCTTCACTGACCAACTGATTAACTGACACACTGAATACTTCTTTCTCTTTCCGCGTGATCCGCACACACCGTGCATACGCATCGAGCAATTGCTCCCAGCCATCGGCCGAAACAGCCGCTTCCAGATCACCCACCGTCTGACTGGCACGATACGGATCATGCGCCTGTGCGCCCAGCACCGCTTTCACGGCCGAAGCTTTATGCCCACGCTCGCGCAAAATCACCTCTAGCCGACTGGTGATAAAGTCGTTCACCTTCGCCAATGTGTTCGCATCAACCGGGATCGGCTGATTATCGGCCGCGGCCTGTGTCAACTGACGCAAATCAACCGACACCCCATTCGCCACCGCATTTTCTATCATTTGAATCGCCGCCCGACGGAGGGCAAACGGGTCGTTCGATCCCTTTGGTAGCAGTCCAGCGGCCGTCAATCCCACCAAACTATCGAGTCTGTCTGCCAACGCCAACGCCAGCCCCGGCTGTGTCTGGCTCACCCCTTTGTACTGCTCCGCAATCGCGGCCGCCACACCCTCACTCTCGCCGCTCAAACGGGCGTATTGACCGCCCATCACGCCTTGCAGCTTCGTCATTTCGACCACCATGTTACTAGCGAGATCGGCTTTGGCTAATTGTGCAGCACGGGCGGCCGTCGCCTTATCATCCGCACTCAAACCAAGCGCATCAGCTACAACCGGAGTCAACTTTTCGAGCCGATCTTGCTTATCCTTCATCGACCCCAGCTTCGCCTGAAACGTGATCGTCTCCAAGCCCGGAATCAACTCCTCGATCTGTTTATCTTTGTCATTGCCATAGAAGAAAACAGCATCGCTGAACCGCGCCCGCACAACTTGCTCATTACCGTGTCGCACTTTATCCAAATGCTCAGAATCCCCATTCCGCACCGCGACAAAGCTGTTGATCAGCGAGCCATCGGCGCGATAAACAGGGAAGTAACGCTGGTGCTTTCGCATCACGGCAACCAACACTTCGCTCGGCAATTCGAGATATTTTTCTTCAAAGCTGCCCACAAACGGCGTGGGTGATTCGACTAAGTTAGTCACTTCTGCCAGCAAATCGGCATCATCAGGAATCGTGCCGCCCAGTTCGACCGCCAATTTCTCTGACGCTGCCACAATCGCCGCCTGCCGCTCTGCCACACGCAAAATAATGCCGTTCTGGCGCAACAAATCATCGTAATGATCGGCGTGCTGGATCGTGATCGCGGGTGAGCCAAGCGGCCGAATCCCCCGACTAACCCGCCCCGCATTGACGAGCGCATACTCAAAGTCGATCTCATTCGCGCCAAACAGCGCGACCAGCCAGCGCAACGGCCGACTATACGCGATGTTGCTCTCGTTCCAGCGCATACTTTTGCCAAACTTGATCCCAGCGATCAGCTTCGGCAACGCTTCGGCCAGCACCGTCGGCGTGTCCCGGCCGATCTCTTTCACATCAGCCACCACATACCCATCGACCTGCCGCAAATCGCCGACATTAATCCCCTTGCCCCGCGCAAATCCGGCGGCCGCTTTCGTCGGTTCGCCATAGCTGTCATACGCCCGGTCTACCGATGGCCCTCGCGCCACGCTCGACAAATCAGACTGCCGCTCAGCCAATCCCTGCACAATCACCGCAATGCGGCGCGGTGTCCCGTCCACTTCAATGCCATCGTGCGTCAGGCGCAACTCATCGAGCAAGGCGGGAACACTGTTTTTTAATTGGTTGATCACACGGCCGACATCGTGCGCGGGTAATTCCTCTTGTCCAATCTCCAGCACAAACGTCTGCGGGCCCGATTGTTGCGAGTGCGTGATCGTGGGAATCGCCATCGACTCTTGCCCAGCCAACACCCACGCCTCATCGAGCAACGGATAATCCGCTTCGTGCCGCTGCTTGATATAAAGCTCCGAAATCAACCGCGCCATCTTCCGCATCCGCTTAAAATAGTTGGCGCGTTCTGTCACCCCAATCGCGCCCCGCGTATCCATCACATTAAAAATATGCGAACATTTCAGGTTAAAATCGTGCGCTGGAAAAACCAACTCCGCTTCGATACAACGCTGGCTTTCCGCTTCATATTTGTCGTACACGTCGCGCAGCATATCAACATCTGCCACGTCAAAATAGTACGCGCTGTGCTGCTTTTCGCCATTCAGGAAAATCTCGCCATACGCGATCCGGTCGTTGTAGTCGATGTCATATACCGAATCTTTGTTTTGCAGCGCGAGAATAATGCGATCCAGCCCATACGTGATTTCAACAGCCACCGGATCAAGGTTGGTGCTGCCCGCTTGCTGGAAGTAGGTGAATTGGGTGATCTCTTGCCCATCGAGCCACACTTCCCAGCCCAGCCCCCACGCACCCAGCGCGGGGCTTTCCCAATTATCTTCGACAAAGCGGATGTCATGCTCGCGGGGGTTGATGCCAATCGCTTCTAAACTTTTGAGAAAAAGCTCTTGCGGATTGCCCGGATCAGGCTGCAAGATCACTTGTAGCTGGTGGTGCATTTGCAGGCGATTGGGGTTGTCGCCAAAGCGGCCGTCATCCGGCCGCACACTCGGCTCGACATACACCACATTCCACGGCTCTGGCCCTAGTACACGCAGCACCGTCTCTGGGTTCATCGTCCCCGCACCCACTTGCACGTTATACGGGTTGCGTACCACGCAGCCCAACTCCTTCCAATACTCAACCAGCCGTAAAATCGCATCCTGAAATGTCAGTTCACTCATAATCCATCCTTTCAAAAATAATAAGTGCGGATTATATCATGTCCAAACAAATGACAGCATATAGTATCTGCCCAAATTGACGGCTCAATCCAAATCTAACACGAGCAACGTCATCGAACGGCCGGACAGCGCAATCGTCTCTTGATCATCTACACTCACTTGCTCGGCCGGATGCGCCTCATCAAACAGCCATTGCTCACGAATCGTGCCATCAACCTGCAACGGCGCATCAACCGCCTCATCATTCAAATTGATCAACATCACCGTCAACGCGCCATCATCCCGCACCGCACTGACCACGCTCACATGCTCGATCCCAGACGCTGACCACACCAATTGGTCGCCCAACATTTTATACATCGGATAGACGTAATAGTTCGGCCGAATGACAGAGTTGCCAAACATACTATATCCGGCCGTAGCATGATGCACCGTGAACTGTGCCACGTACTCAACCTCATGGTTGATCATGCGCCCCAGCACATCCCCCCACCAAATCGCATTCATGTGCGAATCGGGCGAGCCATCCGTCCCAAACGCCCGGCTCCAATGCGAATTGATCTCCGTAATGCCAATCGGTAACTCTTCGCCCGTATGCAACTGCACCAAACGCCGAACCTCTGGCAAAATCGCCTCCCACTCCGCACTGTTTGCCCGTAGATCGGCCGCGCTGGCAGGTGCATCATTCGGATTACGCGGAAACGGATACCGATGAAACGTCACCACATCAACCATATCCCCATTCGCCTTCAAAAATTCCTCCAGCCAATCCAGCCCCTCCGAATCTTTCAAACGGGTTGCGCTCGTCGCCCCGATCTGATGAATGTCCGGCCCCAAAAACACAATGTCAGGGTCTTTCTCCTCCATCGCCACTGCAAACTCCCGCCAGCGCACATTATAAAAAGCGGTCGTCCACTCATCCATCTGTTTATCCTGATACAAACTCGGCTCATTCCCAATACTCCAACTAGCAACACGGTCAAACCCCATCTCGTCAACCATATCCATCAACGCCAGCGCATCCTCTATCGTCCCTTCTGGCAAATTAACACTGACATTAACCCGCGCATCAATCATCTCTGCCCACGCCATCTGTTGCTTAATGTGGAAGCTGCGTAGCTTATTCGTGTCGCCCCAGTTACCGCCGGGAAAGCGCAACCATGTCAGCCCGGCCGCCTCAAATTCATCGAAAAAGTCGCCCGGAATCGTGTTCCATGGGCCATTATTCGTGCCATATACCCAGGGCGAAATCTCACCCCGATCAATGTCTACACGAACAGAAATCGCGCCATCAACGGCCGTCGGTTCAGGGGTAGCCGTCGGCATAACTGTCGCTGTTGGCACAACAGTCGGCCGTTCAGTCGGTGCAATCGTCGGAGGAATGGCAGTCGGCACGGCCGTGCTTGTCTCGCCACACCCCACAGCCAGCAACCCCAACAAACCCACCATCACCCAAAACCATCCCGTAACCCACCGTGCCTTCGGCATCTTTCTCATCCACAGCAATCGAAACATCTCAAACCTCATAAAAAAAAGCGCGATGCCTGTGCATCGCGCTTCGCTAAAGGCTAAAAGCTAACCGCTAACGCCCTACTTATTCCCCGTCACCACAACGCCCTGAACAAACACACGTTGAGCAAAGAAGAAGATCAACACAGGCACGATCAGCGTCAGCAAAGCACCCGCCTGCAACAGCGTCGGGTCTGTACCAAACAACTCGTTGAAGTACGTCATCGCCACCGGCAACGGTGCCAGCGCACGCTCACCCGCCAGCATGACCAACGGATTGAAGAAGTCATTCCATGCAAAGAAGAAATGGAACAATGAAACAGCTACCAAAGCAGGCACAACCTGTGGCAACATCACTTTCAAGAATGTTGTCAACGGGCCAGCACCATCGATCTTGGCAGCCTCTTCCATCTCAGGCGCAATCGTCATGAAGTATTGGCGCAACAAGAAGACATTGTACGCATTGGCAAAGAAGTGGGGCAAAAACAACGGCCACCAACTGCCTAATCCAATTTTCATGCTATCGCTCTGAATACCGAAGAAAGCCAATGCCTGACCCATCGCCGTCCCTTTCGGGAACGCATCAGTCAAAGCACTCCATATTCCCCAGCCATCTGTAAACTTCTCAGACCACTCGCCCAAGAAACTCCAGAAAGCAAACGTCGGAATCAACGTCACCTGTGGCGGTAGAATAATGGTGGATAACATAATCACAAAGAACAAGTTGCGGAATGGGAACTTGAACCGTGCAAAGCCATACGCGACAAATGCGGCCGAAATCATCGCCCCCAATGTCGAGATGACCGAATACATCACCGTATTCTGCAAGGCGCTCCAGAAATCCATCTTATCAACTGCATCAGGGAAGTTTTCATACTTCGGTGCGAAAGAAGATACTTTATCAAGCAATCGCCATGAGCCTTCCCATGCGATCAAATTGCCATCACCTTCACCACCACCCTTATACGCATCTGCATCAAATGAGACAGGTGGGTTGCTTGGGTCCATAAAGTGGCTCGTTTTACGGCCGGAAATCGCCAAAGCCAACTCCTGCACCGAACCATCTTCAAATGGCACTTCATAAACCTCATACAGTTCACAGCCCTTTACATCGCTGACCGTCTCGATCTTGGCACATGCCGCTTCATCGTCATAGCGTCCAGCCAATTCCGTGTCTGCAAAAAAGGCAACACAGGCATCACCAGCATCAATCAACGCCCCGACATCATCACAGGCGATACCATCTTCAAGATCAGTATCGAACAGCAACGTAGCAGGCGCGGCCGGTAATATGTTCGTATCTGACATCTCTGCACGAGACTTAAAAGCGGTCGTCACACCAGAGAAAAATGGTACGAGCCAAATGGCAGAGATAACCAGCGCAAAACTCGTCAGTAAAATTTTCGTGATAATGTCACGACGGCGTTTTGCCCGTCCCCATTCAGGGATGTCTTGCCGCCTTCTACGGTTTGAATTAGAAGCAGCCATCTTATCGCCCCTCCCCTGGGTAGAACACCCAGAATTTAGAAGTCCAGAACAACAACAGCGTCGTCAACAGACCGACAATAAACAACAGCCACGCCAATGTCGCACCATATCCCATGTGCTGGAATGCAAACGCTTCTTGAAACAGATGGATCAAGTAGAAGCGAGATCGTCCCTCTGGCGCACCCGTCAGTGCAGACAACGAGAAAGGAATCAAGAAATACTGGAACAGACCAACCGCACCGATGATCAAGTTATAAAATATCACAGGGGAAATCATCGGGAGCGTGATATTCCACAACCGTCGCCACCAGCCAGCACCGTCTACACGAGAGGCTTCGTACAGGTCAGTCGGTACGCCTTGCAATGCGGCCAGCGTGAGCAGCATCGCATTGCCAACACCCCATAAACCGACAAGCGTATAGCCTACATACAAAAGGGGTGTGGGTGAATTGAGCCAGTCTAAGCCGGTACTACCCGCGGCCGACCATGCTATATCACCGGGCAAAATCCCTACGACCCAGTCTATCATGCGGTTCAGCCAACCCGTTTTGATATTCAAAAATTGTTTCCAAATGAAAACCGATGCGATCACCGGAATCATTGTGGGCATATAAAAAATGGTACGGAAAAATGGAATGCCCACCAAATTTTCCGAATTGAGCAAAATAGCCAAAAACAAAGCCGATATTAAACCGATTGGAAGTGAAATAACACCGAAAATAACGGTGATTTTTAACGAATCCCACGCCCGTTCATCGGTCGTAAACATATCGACCCAATTTTGCAAACCAACAAATTCGATTTCATCCGGCGCACTCAACGTGAAGTCTAAGGTTGAAAACACCAGCGAAGCGATCATTGGAATAATATAAAAAAGTGTGAAGCCAATCAGCCAGGGAGAGATAAAAATATATCCCCATCTCGCTTCTCTCTTCTGCATACCGGTCATCGTCTTGAAACGAAGTCGGCCGCTTTTTTTGCGTTCTTGAAGTGCGCCAAGCATGTCAGCCATGTGTTATTCACCTCCGAAAAATTTACTGTGTCATTCTTAAAAACAAAAACAGGTTGTGGTGCAGGGCAAAGGCCCCACACCACAATCATCATATAGCGAATCGCTTAGTTTTCAACTGCGTCGAAAACTTCCTGTAAGGCGACAAGCAATTCGTCCAAACCACCCTGAACATCAAATTCAGGATCGTTGAGCAATTTCTCTTGGAACGCTGCTACAGCGTCACGTGCTACGATTTCGTTCGGCATTCCTGCTTCATGGCTCGGAATGTCTGAGTACGCTTGGCTTTCTACAACGATGTCCCAATTGACATCTTCGTAATCTGCACCCAACTTCTCGAAGTAACCATCACGCAAGCTGTTCTTACCTGGCATACCGCCATAAGCAATCGTCAGGTCGTCGGCCGCTTCGTTTGTCAGATATTCCAATGCAACCACGGCCGCTTCTGGATTCTCTGTCATTTCGAGGACGCTAAACGTGTCCGCATGGAGCTTCGCACTTGGGCCATTTGTGCCTTCTGGCACAACCGCAATCGTCCAGCTTTCTGGGGCCAACTCACCCAAACAGCAGGTGTACCACAAATGGTTGTAGTTCATCGCCATGTTGCCGCTAGAGAACCAGTTGCCC
>CALECP010000031.1 GCA_937949915.1 uncultured Anaerolineae bacterium | reverse complement strand
CAATCGCTCCCTGCCATGATCGGGCTGAACCGCGCCATCAGGTAGATGCCTGCTTTGACCATAGTCGCGCTATGTAGGTAAGCACTGACGGGCGTGGGGGCTGCCATCGCGCCCGGTAGCCAGAAGTGAAAGGGGACTTGTGCGCTTTTGGTGAACGCCCCGGCCGCCAAGCAAAGCAGCGCTGGCACGTATAAATCGTGTGTGGTGAAGAGGGTGGGCGGCCGTTGCAGCAGCGTGTATAAATCATACGTGCCGCCGATTTGCCCGATCAGCACCATCCCTGCGAGCAGGGCAAGACCACCGCTGGCTGTCACGATCAGGGCTTGTTTGGCAGCTTCGCGGCTGTCTTCATATTTGTGTTTATAGCCGATCAAAAGGTAGCTAGAAATGGAAGTTAGCTCCCAGAAACAAAACAGCAAAATAATGTTGCCAGCGAAGACGACCCCCAACATGGCGGTCATAAAAATGATGAGAAAAATGTAGAAACGGCCGAGATTTTCGTCCCCTTTTAGGTATCCGCCTGCATACACAAAAACGAGTGCCCCCATGCCGGTGACGAGCAGTGCCATCATCATCGACAAGCCATCGAGGTACACCGAAAAGTCGATGCCGAGCGATGGCACCCACGCCATGCGAAGGACGACGGGATGCTCGTATAAGACGATAGGCAAGTAGGTGCAGAGGTAGGCAAAGATGCCAAGCGGGAACAGTGCCATCACCCAGCCGACATTATTTTTGAACAATTTTGTCAGAAAGGGAGAGAGGGCGGCAAATCCAAAACCGGCCGCGACAATTGCTAAAAACGGTAATGGCATAAGTATTTTTGAGGGGTTGTTTTGACGATTTGCGCCATTTTTTATCTACATTTTAGCTGGTTTGATCGCATTTCTATTCATCAAACGCGCTCGACCAAAGTGAAATTGTATACAATAGGTGAGCGTTGATCAATGGACATTCTATGAGAGGGGTAGGTAAAAATTGTTCGCATTTTACCCAATTGATATTAAGGAAAAGTTGCATCGTAAAAAAGGTGCGGGGTGAACCCCGCACCTAGGTTGATGTTGATAGGTTTATGCCACGGCCGGATCAGATTCAACCACTGCACCGTTGAGTGAGAGCGTGTTGTCGGCCGCTTTTCGCAGCAATTTGCCACCGACAGGCAGATAGTCGAAGCCATCTTCGACCAGTTGATTGTAGTCGGGCAACATGCGACGGCCGTCCATGATCAAATACGGCGTTTGTACCGTTGCGCGTAGCTCTTTGCTCAAACTGCGGAACTCTTCCCAATCGGTCGAGACATAACACGCATCTGAGCCAGTCAACGCATCAGTGACTGAATCACAATAAACAATACGCTCAAACAAGTGATTTTGCTCTGGGTCAAAGTAGCGGGTCGCTTCGTGCATGGCAAGCGGATCGTAGGCGCGGATTTCTTTCACCCCTTTCGCCAGCAACGCTTCGACCGCTTTTAAGGAAGCAGAATCGCGCATGTCGTTTGTGCGCTTCTTGAACGCCAAGCCCAGCATGGTGACTGTTTTGTTATTAAAGTTGAAGCCTGCTTCATAGCCAGCCCGATCAAACATGTACGACTTTTGGTATTCGTTGATCTCATACACTGACTCAAGCAAGTCGGCGCGGTTGCCAGCTTGTTTCAATTGGTAGATGAGCGATTGAATATCTTTGCCAAAACAGCTACCACCCGCCCCATTGCTGACGAAAGAACCCCAGGTGCTGATGCGCGAATCGGCCGTCACGCCCAGCTTCAAATCTTCCATGCGAATGTTGCCAAAGCTCTCTGCCAAGCGGCCACCCACACCATTCCAGAACGAAATATAAGTCAGAAGCAGGGTATTGCCGAGGTACTTGATCGCTTCGGCCGTCTCTGGGGTGGTTTCGATGTAGCGAATCCGTACATGGTTGACATACGCGCTGTAAATGCCGCGCAAAATCTGGAGGTCGGCCGTTGTATCTGCCCCCACCACCACACGGTCAGGACTACGCGATCCTTCAATCGCTTTGCCCTGCGCCAAAAATTCAGGGTTGGAGGCCACGCCCACATTTTCCGCGCCATGTTCCAGCAAAATACTCTCTAATTTACGCGCTGTCCCAATCGGCACAGTGCTTTTGTTGACCACCACCACACGCCGCTTGTCTGTCCGCGCCGCCAGTAGTTTGGCGATGTGGTGCGAGGCGTTTAGGTAATAAGTGAGATCAGTCGCACCGCCCCGCTTGGGCGGGGTATTGAGGCACATAAAAATCACGTCTGTGCCTTCGATCTCGTCTGTAATATCAGTGGTAAAAAACAGATTGCGATTCAACTGTTCTTGAATGATCGGCACAAGGCCGGGTTCGTTGATCTGTTTTTCGATCTCGTCACGACGGCCGCTCTTGTACGCATCAATCCGCTCTTGGTTGATGTCATAAGCGTATACTTTGTGACCATATTCGGCGCAAATAGCACCATGCGGTAAACCGACGTAGCCAGTTCCGACAACAATTGCTTTCATTTTCAATCTCCGAGGACTGTGCTAGTCATTCGGACTAGCCTTTTTCATCATCAATGCGGCCGCTTGACGGCCGATCTGCACAGCAAAATTTGTACCTCTGTCCCATGGATAGACATGCGACATGCTTGCCCAGTATAAACCGGGTAACGGGGTTTGCAAATTGGGTACATTTGCCGAATGACCGACAGGCGGTACAGGTTGGGCATACACCGCCCGATGCAGCCAACTATCCCGCACCCACGATGGATCAAAGTCGGGGTTAAATTGCTTGAGCGCGGGCAAAAATGTGGCGAGTATTTCTTCTTTGCTCATCGACATGTAGGCGTGATCGGCCGTCATATAGTCGCCACAATACACAATCGTATCGCCGCCATAATGTTGTTTGTCGATGTAATTGGTATGCTCGACCAGCGCGAGAAAAGGAGCAGCATTTTGCTCTTTATCGGCAGATACGGCCGGTAAATTCAACCAATACGTACCATCTGTGAGCAGCGACTGCTTGAGTGCCAGCGTCAGCACCACCGCGCTCATGCTGTCCAAATGCTGGAAGCTGGCAAGATAATCGGCCGGAAGTTCCGGCGCGATTTTTGCCAAAATAGTGGGCGAGGTGGTATGCAAAATTTGATCGTAGACGGCCGTCTTGCGACCTTTTGCCACCACTTCCCAGCCCCCCTCTATTTGTGTCAATGTTTCGACCGGGCTATCGTACATGGTATCGCCACCCTGCGCTAGCACGGCATCTTCCAACTGATCGATCAATTCCTGAAACCCACCCTCAAAATAGCCCAATTTGAAGCTACGCACATGCAAACGCGCCCACAGCCACGCCATATTGACTTTTTCATAGTGCGGCCCAAATTTCCCCAACAAAAGCGGCTTCCACATCAGGCGGTACAGTTTGTCCCCATACCAGCGCCGAATCCAGGTGACGGCCGTCTCTTTTTCCAGCTTGCGCCAAGGTTTGGTGAAGCGCAAATATGCCCCCACCAGCCCAAAGCGCACATACGAAATCGGGTCAAACGGCGGGAACTTCCACCAATCGACCGGGTTGCTAAACGGGTAGATTTTTCCCTCGTGGTACATCGATGTAATCGGCGTGGGGAAAAAGAGGAAATCCTGAAGCTCAAGCTCGTCCACCAGGTCAATAATCGCCTCATCTGACTCGAAAATGTGATGATAGAAATGCTCAAGCGGCCATTCCCACGCATCATCTTTGAAGCCTCGCGCCAATCCGCCCACTCCGTCACTCGCTTCGTAGATCGCCACATTGTGTCCGGCTTCAAGTAGATCATACGCGGCCGATAGCCCCGCAATTCCCCCACCGATAATCGCTATATTTGCCATTGTTTATTGCTCCTCCGGCAACTGAATGCGGAGAATGGGTGCAGGATCATACGCAAACGAAGCACCGATGAGCGTCGTCTCATCCAGACTGTGAATGTCTGCCAGCAAATAGTTGGTGTCGCCATCATTGACCGAGCCAAGCACCTGCGTTTGCCAGCCATTGTCTTCGTGAATGGCGTAGATAATACCCGCACACCAGTCAGTCACAAGTACGCTACCCCCATTTCGTGGGCCACCGCCGATCACATCGCCCACCACAATCGAGCAATGGAACGGATCGACATGACCAAAACGCACAATTGGCTGCGCGTAGCGCGAAGCGTTGGGGCAATCGACCAAATCGTTGGGAGGATTAAAGTCAGCTTCCAAGCACGGCCAGCCAAAGTTAGCCGCATCGCCAGACGCGCCCCAGGGTATCCAGTTCAGTTCTTCCCAGGTGAACAAGCCGACATCACCGACGTAAATATCGCCGTTGGCCGGGTCAACTGCCATGCGCCACGGATTGCGGAAGCCCCGCGCCACTTCTTCGACACGGGCATGAACGACCGCATCCCGTTCACCGTGATTGCCCTGGTATGGGTTGTCTACGTCGATGCGGACTACTTTGCCCCGGAACGAGCTACTCGATTGCGCGATCATCAGTGCAAAGTCGTCGCCGATACCCAAATACAGTTGTCCGTCATACGGGTGGAAGAACATGCCGCCGCCATTGTGGATCGGTTGCTCTTCGTTGATTTCAAAGAACATCACTTCGCTGGAGCGATTCCCGGCCGTGCGTTCGCTATTGACCACAAACTGGGAGACGCGCAACCGCGTATCTGGCTGCCAATCGCAATCGTCCGTTGTGCCGGTGTACGACAGATAAAATTGCCCGTTCGCTGCATAGTCAGGATGGAACACCATCGCCAGCAGCCCTTCTTCGCCACCATCGTCACAGACACGGTCTTGTATATCGAGGAAGGTGGTTCGGGTGTTGTCGGGCGCGACACGATAGATCAGACCTGATTTTTCCAGCACATAAATGTTGCCGTCGGCATCGGCCGTTACGTCAGTCGTTTCCAGAAAATTACCCGCGTCGATCTCGCTGTGTTCAAACAGGAGCGGGGCAGGCTTCATCACAATCGGGAGCATGATGGTATGCTGCATTGTTTGGGCAAACAGCACGGCCGGAAGCACCACACCGATCAGCAAAACGAGTAAACCAATAGATAATTTCAATGTTGTTTTGTTCATAATGTTTTGATTAGCAAGTAGTAGGGACATGGCGCGCCATGTCCCTAC
>CALECP010000030.1 GCA_937949915.1 uncultured Anaerolineae bacterium | reverse complement strand
CCTACGGGGCGGTATCATTACAAACGGCGGCGGGAAATGACGGCCGCGCTCCCGATCAACAAACCAAGCACACCGACAACCACACTGAACGGCATGATCAATGTGTGATTTGCGTCTGTTGACGACACGCTTGTGGCGAGTGGGACAGTTCCCCCACACGCGACGACAGGCTCATCTGGATAATAGGTGTCGAGCAAGTTGCAAATTTGCGCCTGCATTTGGACGGCGTACTGTTCACTGTCATACTCATCAAACGTGGTCATCAATCGCTCGGCATGTGTCTCCCCTTTGCCTTCGAGAATGATCGCGTGGGTTGGCGCGAACTGTGCTTGGGTAGTAGGAATGAGGGTGAGATAGTGGAGGAGTCGGCCGCGAATCTCAGGGCTAGCGGGTAAATTCTCCAGTTCGGCCGCCAATTCGGCCGATGGTGGATGCCCCCAAAAGTGGAACAGGGGTGACATGTTGGCATTGTTTGATTGTGCGGCCGCACGCAACATACTGTCTCTTGTGACATCAAGCTCATCATCCACGCGCCACGCATCGTAGTACACCTGGTTCATGTTGAAAACGGCTTCCCAGCCGAATAGCCGCGCCATTTCAACATATTTTGCGTGTCCACGATGCTGATAGCGAATTTCGTCGCACACATCTTCCGCCATCGTCGGGTCGCACCCCATTTCGTTGTCGTTGCGGAAGTTGAACGTGGTCATCCATTCCAGCGCTGTCTCGTCCATGCTCAAAAACTCTTGCGACGAATACTTAAACCCATCATCCAGACCGATGCCAAACTGCACGTCATAGATGTACGAGGCGTTGAGATGGATAATCGACTCCGTTTCGCCGTCCACGGTGGGATGGAACATCGCGTGACCCCATTCGTGGAGCGTCGTGTTAAATTCGGAGATGTGGAAATCGGGGTTAAACACCTGTGTCGGGTAGTACACAGCGTTGTCAAACGGGCCAAACGGTGCGAACTCATCGCCGATAATTTGCGGATACCCCGTCCCAAATGCGCCGTCATCTGGCAGACGGGAGTCGATAAGGAAGTATTCGGCTTGTTCCCGTTCGGGCGGTCGGCCGCCCACAAACCGATACCCGTCCATAATTTCATCCCACGCCGCCATCAGCGCAGTTGGATCGCTGTGACCACTTTCGATGAGATGCGCGAGAGGCAACGTCATCAAATTTTTATCTGACTCCAAATCGACCCACTGCACATGTGCGTTAGCAACGTCTGTTTCCCATGTCGCCATGTCGGTTGCGTTCTCAGCCAACGTAGAAAAATAAGGTGATTTAACCGCACCAGAAAGCGTAATCTCAACCCAGTCACCGCTCACACCTTCGGGTACTTTGATGTAGATTGCGCCGCCGAAGGGGTTGACAACGGCCGTTGATGCACTGTCAAGCAGAATCGTTTTGGAGATGCGGACGAAGCGATTGGTTGCATTCAGACCAGAAAAATCGGCTTCGTGTGCGCCGACCATCACTTTGAGACCCGCGTCTGTTAGATCGTTGGGAATGTCAACGGCGATCAATGCACCGGGCGGGGCGTAGTAGCCTGTCGGCCGTTTTGCATCGCCACCATCGGAGATAACGGGCGCACCCGGCATCGTGCCGTTGGTGGCGTTGATCATGACGGCCGCATCGCTCACAATCGGCGCAGAATCGCTGACCGTTCCCGGAAAAATCGACGCAAATTCATAGGCGATCCCTTCCATATTTTCCATGTTGCCATCAACAAACTGCTGATCAAAAATCGTCTGTTGCAGGAAGATGAGGGCTTGGGTCTCCGGAGCAAGTTCGTCGATAACCTCACTCCACCGATTTTCAAACACAGGTGGATAATTTGCTTCATACGCCTCAACAAACGCCCAAATTTCCGCTTCTGCATTGGCGTAGTTGCCGCGATAGTTGAGGTAAATGTTGGTGAGATGGGTTTGCAGTGCGTCTTCGTCGAGTGGGGCATTGCCGTTGGCGTGTGCGGTCATGGCAGTTAATGCGGATTGCAATACGGCCGTGTCCCCGTTGCTGATGGGGGATGCGATTTGCAGGTTGTCGAGAAGCATGTCGGCCGTGTACTCATGATCTTCCCATTCATCCATAATAAACGCCTGATCGACAATCCAGCCAAAATGCCAATCATTTTCCGTAATCGCCGTTTTGATCAACCCAAGGTCATACGGTGCTTCAAATGGGCTACTGGTCAGCTCACCATTGACGAGTGTAGTCCACGTTCTCGTTTCAAACTCGACACTCAAGCGGATATTCATCGTTTGGTCGAGCCGAAAGTAGCCTAAATCTGTCCGCCAATGCCCTTCGTGGCCGGAAGCATCCTCGGATGAACGGCCGTCAGCGTAAATGAACCGGAGACCGTACTCAATTGGTTCATCCGGCTCGCCCGGTTCGCCGCGCACAGCGACGAGATAGATGCCCGCACTGTTGAGATCGGAGAACTCCGTGACGCTGAACAGATAGACTGTGCCGAACACCGTGTCGATTTCAGGCACTTGGAAGTCGAAGCTGACTTCGATGCCGCCGTCGATGTCGAGGGAGTCGTTCACGGTGCGGGGCAGGCGTAGCCCTTGCGCGGGGGTCATGGAAAGAGCGGTGCTACCGTTGAATGGGGCGTAGACGGCCGTGCCTGCCTCCCCATCCTCCAAAAATGTTGCGGTATGGTTGCCAATCGCGTCGTCCAAGTTGTTCTCAAATTGATACGCCGTGATTTGCGGCAGGAGGGACGGGGCGTGGTTGGTCGTGTTGCTATGGTTTCCATGTGCCGATACGCCGGAAACGATCAGTAAAGTGAGCGATAAAACGAGTAAAAGTTGTTTAATCATTTTTAGTTACCTTGTTTTAATGCGTTTTATTTTTCTATACGGGTATGGGATACGCTTCACCATACTGCGACTGTACTGTACCGAACAACAGATTCCCCCACTTGAAATGGAACTTAAATTTATAGGCGTGAATGTTAAATTCAGCTTAAATGTTGCATGAATTGGGGAAATGCGGTGTTCCGTATCATCTTGAGGCAGTGTGGTCGGGCGAAGCATAGGCCTGCTCACCGTCCTGATCGCAGGTGCGTTCCGCTTTCTCGCCATTGCGATAGCGTGGCTGGTTTTCCGGCCGTTGATCGATCTTGGTCTGCTTGCTATCGCGGGTGGGCGAACCTATCTGAGCGTCACCAACCTACGTCAACCGCCCCAAGAAGCCGCTATTATTGAGTAGCCAATCTAGCAAAAATGGTTGATCAGGCGCGTATAAATCGTCACCGCTTCCTCTAGTTCGGCGACGGGAACATATTCGCCGACAGTATGCGCGACCGCGATGCTGCCCGGGCCGAGGACGACCAATTGCTCAATCACATTTTTGAGATAGTTGCCGTCTGTACCAAATGAGACAGTAGTGGGTTGACGGCCGCAAATCGACACGGCCGCCTGCACCAGATCGGCCGTGATGGGGCAAAAAAGCGGCGCAATATAATTTTCGGTCACGTCCAGCCCGTGCGCCTCGGCACTGTCGATGATCAATTGATGAATTTCGGGGCTGCGGCTGTCTGGCATCGGCCGGAAAGAGACGCGCACTGTTGCCCGTTCGGCCGTCACATTGATCGCCGTCGGCTCTGTCTCAATCATCGCATTGAGCGTTTGCGTCGGCGGTGTATACATCTCATTGTGAAATGTCTTGTCCTGCTCCAACAAATCAGCAATCGCGTGCAAATCATTGAGAAAGGGGGCAGTTTTGAGCAAAGCAGATACGCCCAGCCCGGTGCTGGAATGGGCTGATTTTCCGGTGGCGGTGGCAAAGATACGGCCGAATCCCTTATGCGAATAGACAGGCGCGAGGCTGGTTGGTTCGGCGATGATGCCGTAGGTCGGCCGACTGGCTTGCAGCAAGGCAGAATGTGCGACGAGGTGCTTTGCCCCTAGCAAACCGAGTTCCTCATCGGCCGTGACGATGATATAAAGCGGTTGCGTCAGTGCGGCCGGATCAACGGAGAGGACCGCTACCAATGTGGCTGCTAGAGGCCCTTTCATGTCGCAACTTCCTCGGCCGTACAGACGGCCGTCCCGCACCTGCGGCACGAACGCCTCCCAATCTTGCTCCTGACCCGGCACCGTGTCGCTATGCGAACAAAACGCCAATCCCCCCTGCCCCGTCCCCAGCTTGGCAACGAGATTTGCTTTGCGTTCGCCGTTGTCGTCGATGTATTCGGTGCGCTCCGTTTGCCAGTGCGCGGCCGTTAGCAGTCGTTCGATAAAATCGGTGATCGCCACGTTGCTATCGCGGCTCACAGACGGCATAGCGATCAATTGTTCGGTGAGGGAGAGAACGTTGTGGTGTGTCATTTTAGTTCGTTTAGGTGCGTGAGCGCGAGGGCGGCATGGTGCGCCAAAATCATCGGGGCGCGGTTATAGAGATAGTAGCGGCCGAGATGCTTGGGCAACACCAAATGGAGAAAGCCAAGCAATTTGCCATCAGCCACGAGGGGACAAGCGAGGGCAACACCGCGCACCGGCAAACACGGTGCGTCGAACGGTTCGAGGTCAAATTCGCGCAAATTTTGGTCGATCAAGATGGCGGCCGACTCCCCCAAAAAACTGTTGCCCATCGCCACGATATGGGGGGGTGTTGCCCGTGCGACCCCTTGCGATGCAACCAAGTGCAAGGCGCGTTCATTCGGGTTGAGCAGGTGAACGGACGCTTGCAACGCCTCAAAATGATCGAGCATCGTTGCGATCAAGGTAGTGTACAGGGTCTCTGTGTCGGGCAAATTGGACAGCGTTTGCGACACTGTTTCCAACACCAGCAAGCCGTTGTTTGTCTCTTTCGACATCAGATCAAGTTGCGACTGGATCGTTCGCATGTCCCGTTCTAGTTGGTGCTGGGTTTGCTCTAGTTTGCTAGAACCATCGCCGACGAGGACAGAGGTGAGCGCAGCCGTAAAAATACTGGTGATGGCAAACCCAAGCAGTACGAGCAGCATGGTAATGAAACGGCCGAAGCTGGTTTCTGGGTTATGCAGGTCGGCAAAGCCACCTGTGAGTAGCGTGGTGAAGCTCCACCACAAGCTTTCGCTAAAGGCGGCCGTATCATCGACCATGCCTGCGGCGGTGTTGATCTCTATCATGTTGATCGCCCACGCCCCAGCAAACAGCAGCACCACAGCCACAATAAGGGCGCGTTTCAATAGCTTGAGTTCAAAGGTACGCACCAATTTGTCCAGCCAATGAAATTGGTAGGTGAATAAGCGCACAGCACGGCCGAGCCGCAGCAACCGCAACAGCCGTGCGAAACGGGTGAGGCGGGCTAAACGGCCGAACCTTAAAATACTCACGAGTGGCAAAGAGGCAACGAAATCAACCCAATAGCGTCGCCAATACCAGCGTCTGTCTTCAGACAGCCACCAGCGCAAGCCAAAATCGAACATCAGAAAGAGCGAGATACCGAGATCGATCTGCAAAAACACGCTGGAGACGGCCGGGGGCAACGTAGGCACAAGCAGTTCGATGAGCGTGATAGTAATGACAACCACAATCGCGATCAATATGATCGCCTCAAACAAATAAAGCCCTGCACGGCCGCGAAACAGCGTGATTAAGCGCGTCCACAAATGTCGTTCCAAAATCGCTCCATCGATCTCTTGCAAATGAGCGTTTTGCGCTTGCCATGCGGCCGTCAGTCGGTTGAGTTGTTGCAGAGCATCTTCGGTCGCCACCGGGTCGCTGTTTTCAATGCAGTGGAGGAAGTAACTATCGGCCGCGTTCAGTGTACCCTCTAACGCCACCATTTGTTCGATCAACGAATGGCGCATCTCCACCAATGTTGGTTCATCGCAATCAAGCAACCGCCAGTTTTGCGCCCGACGGCGGATATTTCTGACTTTTTGAGCATGTTTGGCAAATTCTCTGGCAAGTTGATGATCCCTCATGAGCATAGTGTAACGGTAATGAGCATGTTTGCCAGTAAGAGATAGAGAGAGATAGAGTTTTGAGATAGAGATAGAGATAGAGAGAAGATTTGGTCAACGCCATCTGTTCTCCCCATCTTTCTCTATCTCTATCTCCGTTCTCTATCTAATACGCTGCCATCTGTTCTCCCCATCTATCTCTATCTCTATCTCCGTTCTCTATCTAATACGCTATCTTTGCAGGCTGGGCAGGAAGATAAATTCGTCCATCACGCACGAGATGGTGCGTAGCTCTAGGTCGTAGAGCAAGGTGTCGTCGTTGATGAACTCGTTTACTTTGACATAGTATGTGCCGGGTGACAGGGGATCATGGCAGCCTACTTCGACACGCGAGAAGCCGTCATCATGGTCATCGTTGTAGGCGATGGTGTCGAGCGTATCGTCGTATAGGGTCAATTCTGTGTCGCCAGCCAGCCCTTGCGTAGCGATCACGACACCGGCCGATTCGGTGATAGTGAACGTTGTCCAATCGACATCTCCGGCCGGATAGAGCGAGTGGGCTTGCACCGTTTCGGTGAGCGGTACGGCCGTGCTGTAGTCGTCGTCTGCTTCCCATGTATCGGCCGCGGCCGGGCATGGTTGCGCGGTGGCCGTCACCGTATAGTCAGCAATGGGATAGTAGTCGCCAAACGCGCTGGCACGAATGTAGTATGTCCCCGGTTCGAGTGCGCCATCCTTGCAACCTATCGTATAAGCCACACCATTTTCATCATAATCGCCATACGGGTTGGCAAATTGTTGCACAACAAGATAGGGATCGTATAGCGCAATTTGCGGTAAATCTGTCCCAGAAACGCGCAAAGCAAAGCTAGATGGCGCAGTGAGCGTGAACGCTATCCAATCGACATCGCCGACGGGGTAGATGCTGTGTGTTTGTGGGCTATCGAGCGGAATGACGGCCGGAACGGTATGGTGGTTGTCCGGTTCATGCGTATCGGCCGTGATACTTTCATATATTTCGCACACACCCACAGAGAGCGCAGTGAAATAGCTGTCGATTTCGTCGTCGCTGCCATATTCATCCACCTTGACATAATACGTGCCAGCATCGAGACAGTATTCAATGTAGGAGTAAAGATTGAAATAGTCGTCGTTATAGGCTAGTTCACGGCCGTATTCGTCATATAGCCACATGCGCGTATCGTCATTATTAGTCAGATCACCATACGTTTCCAAAATGACATTCGATGGCTCGTCCAGGGTAAAGGTCATCCAATCTACGTCTCCGGCCGGACGGATACTGTTTTCAACCGGTTTGTTGGGCAAAAGGCGGGTCGCATTGCCCGGAACCGTTGTCCCAAAGGGATCAGGGGGTGGATTGCCGCTCAGGTACGCATCGATCCAATCGGACAGTGCCGAGACACGTGCATACACGCTGGGATAGTTGGGCGCGGCACATTCGTACCCCCAGCTAACCACACCGATCTGTACCCATCCCGTACCGCTTCCATTACGTGTCAGCAAAGGGCCGCCACTATCGCCATGACACGCGCCTTTGCCCCCTGCGTCAAAACCGGCGCACAACATGGTGTCTGTCACACTGGTAATATCATCTTCATAACGGTTGTTGCATGTGTTGTTACTCACGATTGGCATCTCTACTTCGTGAGGGACAGAGGGGGATTTGCCGCCGTAAGAAAGATTGCCCCAGCCGACGGTCGTCGTGGCACGGCCGGGAGCTTGCAGCGTTCCGGCCGCTCGTTGGTACGCTACCGTCGGGTAGCCTGTCGCCGGTGTCGCCAAATGGATAAGCGCAATGTCGCCATCCAACTTCCACGCATCATACTCTGGGTATACATAGATCGCCTGAGAGCCGATACGCACACCATCATCCGTGGTCAAGTCATGGCGGCCGATCACAACTTCCACGCTCGTCGCGCCATCGACACAATGGGCGGCTGTCAGCACCCACGAAGGATCGATCAAACTACCGCCACAAAACTGTGCCTCATAGCTATCTTCTATCCCCGGTATCATCAGTGCCACCATAAACGGATATTCGCCCGGATCGGCCGGATTGCCCCCTACAACATCGGGGACATCTGGCACAACGGCCGACGGCGTAGCCCGGATCACTCCCGGCACAGCCATTACCAACACTGTCATTAACAACAGTAGCGATAGTGGAAAAACGTTAAATTTTTTCATCGGGTCTCCTATTTTTTTAACCAACATTTTGACATCAATCGTACCGCCTGATGAGGCAATCCTGCTTTGCCCCTGCCATCCATTGGATACAACTTGATCTTACCTTCGATAAGCATAGCGTACCACGATGGCGCAATTGTGTGTGAAATAAGGGGAAATTGTGAACGGCCGATGATAAAAAAACGTAGAGACACAAGATTTTGTGTCTTTCTTCCCCATTCGTAGAAACACAAGATTTTGTGTCTCTTGATCTTTTTTCCCTCTTTCTTTCGCGCCCCTTTTTGAAAGAACACAAGAAAGAGACGCAAGATTTTGCGTCTCTACAAAAAAATGCCGACGCACGTTAACGTGCATCGGCAGAAAAATTTAATGTAGCCGGAATACGATCAACAGACCGCTCTAGCTCAAGTATTGGCGCAAGTGACCGGCAAAGTTGGGATGCCGCAATTTACGCAATGCTTCCTTTTCCAACTGACGGATACGCTCACGGGAGAGACCGAACATTTCGCCCACTTCTTTCAATGTGCGTGATTCGCCATCTTGGAGACCATAGCGCAAGCGTAGAATACGCGCTTCACGCGGGGTCAATTGGTCGAGAATTTCGCCAATTTCTTCGGTGAGCATGTTCTGTGCAACCGCTTCGGCCGGGGCTGGCGCGTCTACGTCTTCAATAAAGTCGCCCAGTTCTGCATCAGATTCGTCCCCAACCGGCCGCTCCAGATGAACAGGCTGGCGGCTGGTGCGTAACATCCAACGCACACGCTCTGCTGGCACTTCCATGTTCTCTGCGATTTCTTCGGGGGTGGGTTGACGGCCGAGTACCTGTTCTAGCTCTTGCGCTACTTGGTACAGTTTGCTGATGCGGCCGCCGAGATGGGCGGGGATGCGAATGGTACGGCCGTGATTGGCCAATGCGCGGGTCACAGCTTGGCGAATCCACCATGTTGCATAGGTGCTAAAGCGATTGCCACGACGATAATCGTACTTCTCAACCGCTTTCATCAAGCCGACGTTGCCTTCTTGAATCAAGTCGAGGAATTGCAAGCCACGGCCGCGATACTTCTTGGCGATGCTCACAACCAAACGGGTGTTGGCACGAATTAAATGCGCTCGTGCAGCATTCCCCATTTCGAGGGTGCGGTTATGGTCTTCACGATCCATAAAGTTGAGTGTGTCTGGGTCAATTTCGAGCTTTTCATACTCGCGCCCTGCTTCAATTTTACGGGCTAACTCTACTTCTTCGGCCGCCGACAGCAAATCTTGTTGTCCCATTTCACGAAAATATAAGCCGACAGAATCGTCGATTGGGACAGTGCTGAGGTCAAATAGTGGCGCGTTGTGTGTGGTGCGCGATTCTTGCCACTCTTCTTCAGTGTATACAATTGGTTCAAGTTCTACGACAGCTTCTGTTTCTACAACAGCCTCCGTCTCTACAACAACAGCCTCAGTTTCTACAGCAGCCTCAGCAACTGGTGTATCTGAAACACTGCTATCGTCGGCCGAGGTGACTGCGGCTGCTTCCGCATCGTCAGCAACAGCAGTAGTCGCAACAGTTTCTACCTCTTGGTTATCACCTTCAACACTTTCACGGGCATCATAGATAGGAATCCCAGCCGATTGAAGTTGTTCTACCAATGTATCCAATAATGTTAAATTGTTTTCAATGTCTGGAACTGTCTCAAGAATTTGATCGTAAGTAAGAAACCCTTTTTCACTAGATTTGGCAAGCAAAGCACCAACCATTTCCGCCTCATTTGACGGTAACGCAATATCGCCCATATTATAATCCTCTTCCACACAGGGAGTTGTTGAAACGTAGTGCGAAATATAAAATATACCTTAGAAAACCCGTCACAGGCTTGTATTTTATATCTCTGTCGCGTGACGTGCGGATGCAGTCTAGCATACTTCAAAGAACGAAGTCAAGGGGTTGGATAAGACAGATTGGGTGTCAGGATGAACAGACTTTTTTTCATTTTATTGTGCAGTTTGCTAGGAAGGCAGTACCAGAGAAAATTACGGCTTAAACGGCCGCTTCTGCTATAGTATGATCGATGTCTATAATAATTCTTGCGACCATCATTAAAAGCAGCCGATAATAAAATCCCAGGAGAAAAATATGATCGTTCACGGTACACACAACGCCATCCATGACGAGCGCAACGACGATGTTTTGATCTATGTCAACGGCGATTTGTTGCCGCGCAACGACGCGAAAATCTCTGTGTTCGATAGTGGCTATTTAGTCGGGGATGGCGTGTGGGAGGCGGTGCGCTTGCATGATGGGGTTCTCGTTTTTCTGGATGAGCATCTGGATCGCTTGTGGCAAGGCGCGGCGACGATAGGCATGGAGATCGGCATGACGCGCAAGCAGTTGACGGCCGAAATCCGGCGCACACTGGCTGCAAACAAGATGACTGACAGCGCATATATTCGGTTTATGCTCACACGCGGCATCAAGCAAACACCATCCCAAGACCCCCGTCTCACCATCGGCCCACCCACACTGGTAATGATCGCCGAACACAAGAAAGCGAGCTTAGATACCCTCGAACGGGGCGTGACACTCTTTACTAGCACCATCCGGCGCGGTTCGCCCGACTATTTGGATGCGCGGCTCAATTGCCATAGCAAGCTGCATGAGGTGATGGCGTTGATCCAAGCGATTGAGGCGGGAGCGGATGAAGCGTTGATGCTCGACATCAATGGATTTGTGGCGACGTGCAATGCAACCAACTTTTTTATGGTGACAAAACAGGGGGAGGTGTGGACATCGACCGGACAGTATTGCATGAATGGGATCACGCGGGGCAAGATATTGAAAGTGTGCCGTGAGGCTGGCATTCCATGTGCAGAGAAAAATTTCTCGCTGTTTGATGTGTACGGGGCGCAGGAGGCGTTTGTGACAGGCACATTTGGCGGGCTGACTCCGGTGACGAAGGTGGACGGCCGCCCCATTGCAGAGAGCCACGGCCGCATCACGCGCCAGTTGCGCCAGCTATACCAGCAAGAAATCGGCCGCACAGTGACAGCCGCAAAAGGGGTCAGCTATCTATGACAAAACTGACAAAACGCATTTGTGTGTGGTCTGGGCCGCGCAATATCTCGACCGCTTTGATGTATGCGTTTGCCCAGCGGCCGGACACGACTATCGTCGATGAGCCACTGTACGCCCATTACCTCACTGTCACCGACGCAGACAGCTATCACCCCGGCGCGGCCGCCATTCTCGCCTCCCAATCGGCCGACCCCGCCCACTTGATTGATCAGGTTGTCTTGGGACAATACGATACCCCTATCGTCTATCACAAAATGATGATTCATCACTTGACTGGGTTTGATTGGGGCTTTCTCGACCAGACGATCAATGTGTTGCTCACCCGCGATCCGGCCGACATGCTGCCCTCCTACATCAAGCAAGTGCCAAACCCTGTTTTGGATGATGTGGGGTATGCGCTGCACGGCCGTCTGCTCGATTATTTAGAAGCGCGTGGACAAACAGTGCCGGTGCTAGACAGCGCACAGCTATTGCACGATCCGCGTGGGGTGCTGGGTAAATTGTGCGCGTGTATCGGGATTGTGTTTGATGAGGCGATGTTGCAGTGGCCGTCTGGCGGCCGTCCCGAAGATGGCGTATGGGCGCACAATTGGTATGAAAGTGTCCATCGCTCGACTGGATTTGGCCCGTATCGGCCGAAAACAGCCCCCTTCCCCGACGCACTCAAGCCGTTGCTGGCGCAATGTCGGCCGTACTACGAACAGCTATGCGAACGCGCCATTCAAGCATAAAAAAAGACCGCCTTGTGGGACGGTCTACATTCAAAAAATGAGGGTAGCAAATGGCTAAAAACGGAAACATTCATAATGAGGCAGCAACACCTCGTCGTCAGTTAGTAACGCGGCCGTTTCCGGCTCGGTGACAACAGGCTCACTCGCGGCCGCCATCAGTTCATCACGCATCGTCATATCGTCGTACTGTTCATCTTCTAATAGTTGTGCTGCAAATTCTTTATACATTATGTGTTCTCCGTTGAGCTTGATCAAAATCAGCTAGTGCATTCGTTAAAATCCGTATTTTTGCAAATTATTGCATTTTGTGAAATTTTTTATTCAGCGAATCTTCGCTGACAGAATATATTTTACAAATTCCTTGCTCGCTGTCAAGCACGAATTTACCCACGTGTTTCATCAATAATGCGATCATGCGATCAATGGAGGAGTCGCCCAAAACAAAACAGCCCCCCGTCATGGGAGGCTGTTTGTACTTAAGCAAGCCTTCATACAAATGAAGGGTCTCGTTTATATGAGGCGCATGAGGATGTCCGACTAGCCGTTGAACACAATCACGTACATCGAGTGAGGCGCAAGCGTCAAGTTGGTCTGGCGTGACAAACCAAGTGGCATCTGGAAGATGTCTACTTCTTTGTTCACTTCGTTGTCTGCATGGATGTCGTCGGCCGACAAGACATGCATCTGTGCGCCGCCCGGATTGGTTGGCAATTGCAGCGTCACACCGTGCGCGTTGTTTAGGTCAAGGTTGAATATGACGATACCGTAACGGCCGCCAGCCTTGAACGCGAATGTCTCAATCGTTTCGGCCGTGGTATTTGCTTCCATACCATTTCCGCCGGGGACGCTAAATCTTGGTGAGCCAGTCTGGTTAACAACCAGCATATTGCCAGCAATCGCCTTATTCGCCAGCTCGACACCCAGCGCCGTCGGCCGCTTAAAGCTCGTTGCCTCTAGGTCACGCATCACACCAAACACACGCGCATGACCGCCCGGTGCAGGCTCAGAGAATTGTGCCAATTGGAACACCGCTTGATCAGTAATGCCCATGTCGCGCATGTAGCTCAATTGCACCAATGGCAAACTGATACCCGCGCCCTGGCTTGACAACACATCATTGCGAACGCCTTCTGGTACGAAGTTGCGAATCGTATGCACGTTGATTTCGTAGATCGACATATCGGTGCCGCTTCCTGCCAACAATTGCTGATTCTGAACCATCGGGCCACGCTCATCTAGCTCTTCTGCATGGGCATACAAAGGCAAATAGCGGTCACGGTCGTTGCCACTGGCTGTCAATTCGCCATAGTACGGTGCGAAACCGATAGAGTCATGGTTGGTGCTGTTATTCTGGATTTCTGTCTGGCGGCCGGGGAAGCGCGATTGACCACCGATCACGAGGTCGAATTTACCAGCGTTATAGAATGGGCTGGCTTTGACGGCCGCATAGCGATCATTTAACACTTGCCCAGCCCGTTCGCCACCACGCATCGACTGACCGAGGAATGGGTCGTTTCCAAAGTTCGCGCCCCATACTTCGTTGCCATATTCCAGATGGATTTCGCCAAATACGCTCGTCCACGGAGCCGCCTGTCCAAGATTCGCTCGGATGTTAGCGTATGGATGTGCGCCTTGTGGAGCGGCCAAATAGCCCATAAAGTTCTGTAACTCAGCATTTGACCACGTGGGCGGAATGACGATCCATGGCTCTGCACCGACCGTTTGTGCCAACTGCAAGAACTCATGCATCGAGTATTGATAGTTCCGGCCGATACGCTCTTTCGGGCTTGAGCCAGTCAGCTTACGTGCAAATTGTGTAGACAATTGGTTGTTCAAAGAACTACCCGATTGCTTACCCCAATTCCGCAAGATACCAGGGCGCATTTCACGCAATGACTGGACAACAGAATTATTAAATACGGTCGGATTGTTCTGGTTGCTCTGTTCCAAAATCACATCGTCAACCAACACTTCGCCACCTGTCACAACCATATCTAATGTCAACGGTTGTGGTGTACCCAAAATTTGACCATCCAATCCTGGTGCGACATTAAAGTCGATCACATAGCGTTCCCACCCTTGCGACAACTGAATGTCTTGTTGGAAGAAGGTCGCTTCGCCTAAACGACGGAAGCTAACAGACAATGTTGAGCCACCAAACTTGCTCTTCGCCCAAATTTCAAAATGCCATTGACCTTCAATAACGAGCAACTTTCCGGCCGATGGGTCTTCGTCACGCGCATACGAATCGAAGCCCATTTGCCATGAGGGGCTAAAGTTATTGCCAGTCGGCAACAAGCGAAGCGACTGCTGTCCGGGGCTACCCGGCCGTTTATCGTTTGGCTCTGCTTTGTTGAACTGGTTCATGTCCTGGTAGTAACCGGGGACATTGTATTGACGAAACACAACGATGTCATCTTGTCCCGGAGCCACGCCACCGCCATTCAAATTGAATGTGTAGCGGCCGTTATCGTGCGAGAAGCTGTTGACTGTGCCAGAGCGTCCTTTGGCAACACCTGTCACCACTTCAAACTGTGCGCCGTTCCAGAAACCGGGCAGATGTCCGAGTTGGAGCGCGTCATTATTCCAGTTTGTTTGCCAGTTGTCTGACTGTACACGATTGCCCGATGCACCCGGAAGCGTATGGATCATCATCGTAAATTCACTGCTTTCAAAGCCCGGATTGGTGACGATATTCTTGAGCAATTGCGCGGCCGCAAATTGATTTTGTCCGCCGAGGTTCATGCCCAACCGTTTTGCACCTGCTACTGCAATATCGTTTGTCACTTGAATGACAGTCGAATTGGTTGCGGCCGCGCCGGGGGCAGACGGCCGAGGGGCATTCGTATTTGCAACCGGGGCTTTCGGTGGCAAATTATCATTGACTGGTAGCGTTGGCGCAGTCGGTCCCGCCGGTGTAGCTGGAACAGCACTACTCCCACTGCCATCAGTCGCACACGCTGGCCACGGGCCAGACTCAGGGATAACACACGCGCCGCCTGTTGGGGCTGCTGGTGCGGCCGGGGCTGCACCACCACCGCCACCCGTTGCACACGCTGGCCATGGGCCAGACGCTGGAATAACGCATCCATCTGCTTGTGCAGACACGCTGGTGGTGCTGAACAAACCGATTGAGGCGATGAAAAGCATCAATACGACAAAAGTTGTTTTCCCTTTTCCAATCAGTTGGGAAAGGCTAAGTTCTGTTGACTGCATACGAAATTTCTCCCAGGAACATCGCCCGCTTGATGCCAAGCGATAGTTCATCTGTCAAATTTTTCACATTCGATGATTTATGGACTGTTAAATCCTGTTTAGGTCGTTGGACTAGGAGTTCGGCCGACAATCGTACATCACAGAACTCCCAACAAGTAGCATAATTATAATGATTCAATCGCTAACGCAAAACATATAGTAAACATACGTTGCAACAACGATTGCCCCACCCTAACAAAAAGAAGGAGGCGCAGCCTGTTCGGTGCGCCCCACATAATCAAACGATGCTTATAAACACATCTTTATTGACCGTCCATCTCCAGTACAATGATGGAACTGGCTGGCAAGACAACCTTCATACCATCATATACATTGTATGGCTCGGATGAGATTCTGACTTTTTCAGAAGTTTCATTATTGTCCTTGTAGTTCTTTGCCGCCAGTGTGTGCATCGTCGCGTTGCCATACGTGCGGTTTGGCAAATCGAGTTCAACCCATTGTCCTTCGTACAGGTTCAAGTTAAACAAAACAACCCCATATTTATTACCTTGACGGAAGGCATAAGAATGGACAAATGGAAGTTCCATTTCTTCAACGATACCGTTAACGGGGCGTTGTCTCCATGTTGAGTTTTTGCCGCCTTGTTCTGTGGTCAGCATGTTGCCACCCACCACTTTGTTGACAATCTCAAGTGCAAGACCGGTCGGCCGTTTCAAGCCAAGCCCTTCCAAATCTATCCATATACCCCATAGGTTGACCAAATTCTTAGGTGCGCCTACTTGATGAACAGAATGCTGCAATGCTGTGTAAGCTGCTTGATTGACAATATCTTGTTCAGACATGTACTCCAGCATGTGCAATGGTAATGCAATCCCTGCCGCCTGACTCGTCAGGTACTGATTACGTGCATAATTTGGCATCCATCCCGCATTGAGATGCGAATTGATTTCATAAATCGCAAGATCATGACCATTCGCACTGACATAATTTTTGCTCTTGTCTACTTTGCCGCCCGGATTCGCGTTTTGGATACCGAGTGCATAGGTTGAGTAGAACAAATCTTGGTCACCAAAGACGGTGGTGTACTCGCCATTGTAGTAAGGAGCAATCGCTACCGTGTCATGAGCGGTACTCATCGACTCGATCTCTTGTTGACGTTCTGGGAATCCAGCTTGTCCACCGAGAATCAGATTGATGCGATCATTCATAAATGGTGATGAACGCATGATAGACAAACGGTTGTTACCCACTTCGCCGATCTGGTAGCCATCGTACAACGATGCACCCTGGAACGGGTCGCCGCCATGATTACCACCCCACATTTCATTGCCGTACTCCATGTGGATTGTGCCAAAGACACTCGTCCACGGCGTAGGCATTCCTAGCTCAGCCCGAAGGTCTGCATAGGGATGGCTGCCAACAGGAGCAGATAGATAAGCGACCAAGTTACGCAACTCAGAAGGAGAGAAAGTAGGTGGAATCACATACCAGGGTTCTGCACCAATAATACGGCTTAGTTCCAAAAATTCATGCAACGAGTAATGGAAGCGCACCGCTTCGCGCAATGGGTCAGTTGGCTTGAAATTGTTGGTGCGCCGTGCATGGGGAACAGCCAACTGGTTATCGAGCGAACTCCCCAATTGATACCCCCAATTACGCAAGATGCCGGGGTTCAGTTCATTCAATTTATCGACAAATTCATCGGTGAAGACAGTGGGGTTGATTCCGCCTCGTTCACCCAAATAGATGTCATCGATCAATACGTCTGCATCTCTGGTGGCGATACGGATTTCAAAGGTGATGGGGTTGACAGCACCGGACTTGTAGACATCTTGCCCCGGTTCGATGGTGAAACGGCGCTCGATTTTTTGCCAGCCAGGTACAAGAGCGATGGTTTCTTCGTAGAAGACTTTCTCACGTACACGTTGGAATTTGATTTCAAGTGTTTGGTTTTCGGCCGTTGGTTTGACCCATACAGAGTATTCCCATTCACCTTCTAGGATGCGCGTTTTGCCTGCTTCCTTGTTAAAGTCCCGCGAATAAGAGTCGAGCGGCACATAGAAAGCTGGTTTGTAGTTCGATGGCTCTAAGCGCAACGATTGTCTACCAGGGCTGCCGGGGCGCACATCGCCCGGTTCAGATTCATAATAATTGGTGGGGGTTTCAGAATAGTAGCCGTCGAACTGTTTGCGGACGACGATAGCATCCCGATACTCTGGCTTGATGTTGTTGTTGCTCACGTAGAAAGCAGGACGGCCGCCTTCGATGGCTGACCGTGTGACCTTGCCTGTTTTGCCACGCGCTGGACCTTCCAGCACTTCATAGGTCGCATCTTTCCATGTGTTAACAGGCTGTGTATTCCAGCCAACATGCCACATTTCGTGTGCGATCAAGCGGTTGGCAGTGGCATTTGAGCCAGCCAAGAACAGCATCGCCATTTCCATCGACTCGAAGCCGGGATTCGGGATGACGTTTTTGAGGTAGGCGGCCGCGCCATATTGATCATACCAACCGATGTTCGTACCCAGTCGCTTTGTGCCAAACGTTTCAACATCTTCGCTAACGCGCACAAGCGTATGACCCAATTCTGGGCCGGGAAGATTGCTTGTGGGCGCGGCAGGTTGTTGTGATGGTTGTGACTCAGAGGGTTCTTGCTGTTCCGGGATCACAATCGGTTCAAGCTCTTCGGCCGGTTCTTCATTCCCAAGCGTCAACCCTGTCCATTGCGTGCTGATAGATTGCGTATCAGGCGCAACTTCGGGCAGTGTAATGATGTCTTCGATAGAGACGGCCGCTTGGATCGGTTCGGCAGCAATCTGTAATTCGGACGCAGAAGATTTTTCTTCCTGCACGGCCGCATCACTACCATTTTCGACTGTTTGCCAGCCATCTTCTGTCCAAACTGTTTTTGTCCATGTCTGTGCTGACACTGTGCCAACAGCAAGCACGACGAATGTGATTAAGAGCGCAATCAACTTGCGACTCCCGAATTGGGGGTTGCTCATATCCTCTTATCTTCCCTGTGTATCCAACCAAATTTCGATACGGATGTGGTCGGTAAAATAGTGTTAACCGATTGAATCTCTGGTAACGATTCCCCTACGGGAAACCAACGTAAAGGATACGGGATTTAGCAGATATTTCAACCTACGGGGTTATGAACGTGTCTATTCTCATTCACATCCGGCCGACACCCCTAGATATTCCCCGATCAACCCGTACTGTCACCATTTCGTCACCAAACAGACATAAACCTGAAAAACAAACATTAATAGCAGATTAATAGAAATAACTGATTTGTGACGACCTCATCACGTTATTTCCACAGATATTCCTTAAATGTGGAAAGGTACGTCGTTTTTACACGTCTTATACCTATGCGATTGCACCAAAGAACCGCACAAATAGATGATTGTTTGTCGATCCCATCTTATGTTATGCTGACAACGCAGAATAATGGCTTGGCGAGGCAACAAACAAGTCACAAAAACAGGAAAAAAGGGCAAAGGAGAATCAAATCGAATAGACGCATTGAGCTATGGATCGGTTTTTGATGTCCTTGCACAAACAAACTTGGAGGTATTTATCATGTTACGAAAACCATATTGGTTATTGCTCTTCCTCATGTCTACCATTTTTATAATGGGCAGCGGCACGGCCGTTGCCTCTGTCCCACTCGACGAACCGGAGCAGGTTGTCGCAGTAGGCGCTCGTTCGTGGGTGGTCGATGCCGGTTTTGTCTACTACGGCACAAACTGCTTTTCGGCCGAATTTAACTTTGATGCCACGTTAGGGCGCAAAGCAACGACGGGATCATACGCTTCGACTATCGGCAACATTCAAGACGACACCACGTATTGCGGCACATACGCAGGGCTTGATGCAGATGAAGACGGCGTTTATTACTATGATTATCACAATGATTTCGTCGCCAAGCGAGACACCGGCAACCCAACAGTCGAAGTGATTTTGGCCGATGTTCCGATAGCCGGTGGCTTCAGCTATACACAGGGCTTTCGCAATGTCTCGGCTTCGGCCGATCATGTTTATTGGTTCGGTGATGACAACGGGATATGGCGCGTCTCGAAAGAAGGAGGTACACCAGAAAAATTCCTCAATGTCGGTTCTGAGGGCAACGACCTAGAAGTAATCGGTAATACCCTGTACTACGCAAAAGAGACGGGTCTCACCTATGCGTCACTCGACTGTACGCCATTACCGTGTACTGATTTACAAGGGATTGATGTCGGTGATCCCGACGTATTTGGGATTCGCACAAACGTTAGCAGCATCACACAAGGCACACCTTCATTGTTTATAGGCAACTTCACCCTGTATTACACCACAGAAGATCGCGTCTCTGGTGAACCGGGCAGCGATGTTTATCTCACTTACGATACTATCGGCCGCTATCAGTGCAACACCATTTTCTTCCCCACCTACCAAGTTTCATGTGGCACAACCACACTGTACAGCGTCGATACCGACCATTACATCAGCAAAGTGTCTGAGGGCGGCGGCTATCTATTTTGGGAAGAGTACGATCCCGATGCAGGCGAAACGCGCATCTACCGAATGCCAACAAGTGGCGGCACACCGGAAGCGATCCACATTCAGCCAGGGCTGTTTTTCTATGGCACAACGTATACAGACAACATAGGCGTTTACTTCCGGGATCGTGATTTGGGAATATCACGACTGCCCTTTGATGCGTCTCCCATTGTGCGCGAGTTCGCGGTAGACGACTGGGAGATCACGCAAGCGGTACAAGATTTGAATGAAGATGTGCCACTGATCGCAGACAAACCAACCATTGTGCGCGTGTATGGCTCGATGGTGCAGGGGCCACGAGCCAACGGGGTGCAAGCAGTACTGCATGGCACACGCAACGGCAATCCATTGCCCCGTTCGCCATTGACATCGGTCAATGGCACAGAATCATTTAATGGTAGCTATACACCAGACCGCGCCAATGCGAATGACGGCTGGATGTTTGAATTACCTAGTTCGTGGGATGATGCGGGATCGATTGTGCTTGAGCTAGAAATTGATCCGGGCGATGCGTTTGATGCCAATATGACGAGCAGCGAGACAGCGACTTTCCAGACAGAACCGGCCGCCTGTGTCGTCTACATGCCTGTCCGCACACACGATCCATTGCCCAACTACAGTTCGCCCCACGTGTGGACGATGATCGACCGCTACACGCAGTTGTGGCCGATACCGGAGACACGCACATACTGGCAGGGCAGCGCGGTTGAGGAAACAGAAGCGTGTTGGTGGGGGCCATTCCCCTACCCGTGCGGTGGCCCATTTGAACTGGATACCGGCGCGAGTGCGGCCGATTGGTTCCCCGATAAAGATGAGGCGATCACGTATATTATTGCGCGGGGCATTTTCTCTGATGATCCAGACGAGTGTGATGCAGATGGTGGTAGTGTCCACTATATTGGCATGGTGCATGGCGATGCCAGTACAGGCGGTATCGCGGGCTATGCAAATACAGTTAATCTCGATTTGATGAATGGGTCGTGGGTGCAAAATCCAAGCACGAGCAGTACGTTTGGCACTGATTGGGATGAGCCATTTGAAGGAGGCGTACTGGCGCAGGAGTTAGGGCATAATCTCGGCCGCAAGCACGTCGATTGTGGTAATCCGAGCAACATAGACAACAATTATCCGTATCCGGGCTGCCAGATCAGCGATGTGGGTGCAAGCAGCCATTACGGATTTGATACGACGACAAACACGCCGATTGAGCCAAATGCGGCAACTGATTTTATGAGCTATGGCGGCAATTATTGGGTCAGTGATTACACATACAAAGCGTTGATGGGCGAGTTTGGGCTGATGGCACAACGCACGGCCGACAAGCTGAGTACGGCCGCGCAAGAACTAAGCCAAGCAGCCACCTACGTCACCCTTAGCGGTGCGGTCGATCCGACACAAGAGCTAGGCATGATCTCGTATGTGTACCAATTTGAAAGCGCAAGCACCAGCCGGGGCGTGATGGACAAAATGCAGTCGATTGCGGCCGGAAAGTGGGACGCTGCACTGGCGGCACGGGCCAATAGCCCTGTGCTTTCGGGCCCATTGTCTCCATTGGTCGGGGTGGCCGCCAACTATCATCTGCAGTTGCTGACGGCCGATGGCACAGTACTCGAAGATCGCATGATCGAATTTTTGGAGCTAGACAATCATGGCGAAGTGAACCAAGCGCAACCGTTCTTGATGTCGTTCCCTGCTCCGGCCGGAGAGGTGGCAGAAGTGCGCTTGCTGGGTGACGGCACTGTTTTAGACAGCCACCGCCCCGGCACGGCCGCCCCGACTATCAGCATCACGTCGCCCGACGGCAGCAGCGCGGCCGATACGCCATTTGTGATCACATGGACGGCCGATGATCCTGACCCAGACGATTTGTTGCTGTTCAACATTTCATATAGCCCCGATAACGGCGCACATTGGACAAACCTAACGACTGAATATATCGGCGATCCGACAGCAACCAATCAACAATTGACGCTGGATGATCCGCTGGCATTGTCGGGCAGCAATGGGGTGAACGCCCTCATTCGCATCGTGGCGAGCGATGGATACAACAGCACCGAGGCTGTCTCTGCCCCGTTTGCCGTGCCGAACCGTGCGCCGGTACCGGGCATCACATCGCCGGGTGAAGGGCAAGCATATCCGGCCGGATCGTCCATTCCATTGCGCGGCATGGCCCTAGATGCAGAAGATGGCAAAGCGGAGTCGTTCACTTGGGAAGTGGATGGTCAATGGGTATCTGGCGACAAAATGGGATCTGCGGCCGGATTAGCACCGGGCGCACACACCGTGCGCTTGACGGCAACCGATGCGGATGGCAGCGCGTCCAGTGTAGACGCATCCTTCCAAATCACCCCATTGTCGATTCCGAGCGTGGTTGGGTTCGCACCCAATCTGGATGGCGGCTGTGATGACGCACTATACGACAGTGCGCTGGTGATGCCGCTCAAGCCGTACAGCGACGGCAGCCATGCGACAGCATACTTGTTGCGAGACAGCAATTATTTGCACGTTTGCTTTACGGGGCTGACGGCCGGATTTAGCAGCAAAGCAGGCATACGCATCGACACCACGGCCGATGGTGGCGCAACCCCACAAAGCGATGATTATGCGTTTATGGTCGATTCGATTGGCACACCGGCTGATTCGGGCGGTGATGGCAGCACCTTCACATTGGACAATGCGCCAGGTGGCTATGCGGCGCGGATGATCAACGACAACAGTGGTCAATGGTCGGCCGAAATGCGGATCGAAGCGGCCACATTGGGCGGCTGGGATAACGAGATGAACATGATGGTGGAACACACCTACACCACGATCACACTCAATCCTATCGGTTCAAGCACATCATTGTTTGCATGGCCGTATGCGGCCGAGAGCAACACGCCAGACACATGGGGCGCGACGGCAATGGGCAGTGTGCCACAGGTGGCAGGCGTAAGCCCGACACAAGGCACGGCCGGAATGCCGCTTGCTCTTGTGGTTGATGGGGCAAACTTTGTAGATGGTATGACTGTTTTGTGGGATGGCTCGCCATTGGCAACGACGTATGGCTCGGACACAGAATTGAGCGCCATGATCGCCAGCCCAGCGGCCGGAACATACGAAGTAACCGTGATCGGTGTCGATTCGGCCGAGATCACGAGTGCGCCCTTGCTGGTCACAATCAACAATCCACAACCGACAATTAGCGGGCTTTCTCCCAGCAGCGCCATCCAAAATTCACCCAATCCAGTGACGGTGAGTATCATGGGCAGCGGGTTTGTCGCTGGGGCGACGGCGTTGTGGGATGGTGTCGAGGTGGCGTTGACAGTGATCGATAGCGAGAATGCGACGGTGGTGATTCCGGCGAGTGAGCTGGCTATCGGCCGCACAGTTGGATTGTCGGTGCAGAACCCAGCCCCCACCAGTGGCGCGGCCGATGAAGTCGCATTCCAGATCACCAATGTCCCGTTGGCGGTGCAGTTCCAATCGTCGATAGAGTCGTCAACACAGTGGACGACAACGGCCGTCCTGCTTGCCGGTGTGCTGGCAATCGGTTCGTTTTGGATGGTGAAACGCAATCGCATTGATTAACCTACCTACGATTGTGTGACCCCTCCTTTTTCTGTTCCTGCCTCGGCCGCCTGTGCGGCCGGGGCTTTTTTTGTGCGCGGCAGCGTTATAATCGTTGCCATGAAAATGAAGCACCTGATATTGATCATGCTCTTGCTGATGGCGATGGGTTGCAGCGCGGCCGACGAATACACCATGCTGCCAGAAGATTGCTATGACGACGAACAGTACGACGAAGCTGACCAGATGTGTTATCTCACTTGTGAACTGGATGACACATGTGAAGCGGCCGGGTTGGGCGATTGGTTGCGCGATTTTACGGAGCAATTGGGCGCATTCTCGTTTGTGGGGGATGACGAGCCGAACGTGGTCATTTTGTATACGGTAGACGGCAATCGCATCCGTGACCCGGTAGAAAATGAGCCGTTGACCGACGAGGAAGCAGCGATCTTAGACGATACCGCCAACCACAAAGTAATGTGGCAGCAATTCGCCAATATCATTCCGCAAGCGCAACGCATGGCGATTGCAAAATACGGTGTGTTCACCGATGGGGAAGAGAACACGATGGCGTATGTTGAGCCGAATCCTGATGATCCGACGACATGGATTTTGGTGCTGGACGCGGCCGATGCGGTCAACCAAGAAGAGCAAACGTACACATTGATCCATGAGTTTGGGCATGTGCTGACGCTCAATGACAACCAAGTGCCATTCGATGAAAATGCGTACTTTGCGGAAGATGACACGGCCGTAGAGGAAGCAGAATCCGCGTGTCCGACATTCTTCGCTGGCGAGGGATGCAGCCGCAATCAATCGTATATCAATGCGTTTTATGATCGTTTTTGGGCAGATATTTATGGCGAATGGGAAGCGGCCGAGTTTGACGAAACGGCCGTTTCTGATGACCTGTATCCACAATACGAAGACCGCTTTTTGACCGCGTATGCAGCCACCAATCCGGGTGAAGACATCGCGGAAAGCTGGACACACTTTGTACTGTATCCAAAGCCAGAAGCAGACACAGTGGCGGCACAAAAGGTACGCTTTTTCTACGATTATCCTGAATTGGTGACGTTGCGCGCGCAAATTGTCGGCCGATTATATTCGCAGTCACGCGCACGGGAGCGTTAAAAAAAAACATCCGGCGAACCGGATGTTTTTAATCGTAAATGAGAGGGCAGAGAACGATTGAAGCTTATTCGTCGGCCGTCGGGGCGGGCGCATTCATG
>CALECP010000029.1 GCA_937949915.1 uncultured Anaerolineae bacterium | reverse complement strand
GCTACCGCTCCGGTTGAAACCGGCTGCTACGCCGACTGAAACCCGTTTGAAACGGGTTTTTCGCAGCGCCGTCAGGCGCACTGACAGCCCGTGTGTTTCAACACCGGGCGAGACCGGTGCAACAAATCGCCGATGATGTGCAGGTTTGACCGATTTTCACCTTAGTTTGATACCAATGGGATGTGCCTTGTGCTTGCCCCGGCGATTGGCCGCCACACCGATTGACCCCACACAACCACAAAACAAAAAAAGGCATGATTGTTACATCACGCCTTTTCTGCAAATCATGTAAAGAAAGACGCAAAATATTGCGTCTCTACGCGATTTATTCTGTATAACCGTCCCACGATTTCATCAGATCGACCAGTTCCGCTTCGTATGATTCGGTGATCGCTTCTGTTGGCATTTCTTCGTCCAAGGCGACGACGATGCGCGTGAAGTACAGCACGTTGCCCACCACTTTATCGGCCGAAATAAAGTCAACAAAGTCAGGCTGATTGGCGCACTGTTTGAAAATGGTGTCTGCACCCAAATTTTCTAGGTGATAGTCAAAACGGGATGCGATATTGCTGTAGTTGTAATGGTAAAGCAACACGCCCTCGCCCATATCGGTCACGTTAGAATCCAATCTCTCGTTGTAAAAATACCGTTGCGCCGCTTCCTCAGATTCAAAGCGCTGCGAGATCGTCTCGACAGCCATCACAGGATTATCTGCCCAACGACAGCCCTGCCCGGCCGTGTCGTACACCTGAATGCTGCGATCTGTCTTTTCTTCCATCTTTGCTTGTGAGAGATACATCGCCAGCGCGTCATCGTCATTTGTATAACGGTCGGCCGTGTCGTCCAATGTTTCAAACACATCGGCCGCCAAGCTCAAACGCTCCAAATTCAACTCATACGCCAGCACATCCGCATTGGGCAAATAGTTATCCAGATAGAGTTCGCGTCCATCTGGCGATGCAACACCATACACCTGCATCGCCGCCCACACCGCCAACGCACCAAAAGCAGCAAAAACACCCCACTTGATCTGGCTACCAGACCGCGCATGGAGTTGCTCTTCTTTCAAAACGTGAATTGTCGGTTCTTCATTCTCATACTCATATTTTCCATTCGACATCATATACCTCCGGAATCTCTGGCTTGCACTTCGCAAAAACCAGTTGCGTTACAGCATAACACATTTTCAGTACGTTATCGTACTTGTTTCATACGCTTAAACGCCGTTTCGCTGTTATTTGTTCCATATTATGGGTTAACGGTTTTATACAGAAAAAGTTACGCTTATCACACCAAACTACACAAAACACGTCAGCCAACATACACGCACTATTATGCACGAAAAAGATGAACGGCCGATAAGCGAATTGTGAAGAAAATGTGCGGTCAGCGCGGCCGTCCCACAAACGCTGCTCCTTGCCTTTTGCGTCGCGCCTGACCGCTATCGAGCAACGCCAAATGCACCGCCAAATCCTCCAGACTCGCCAAATTATGCACCGGCAGAAAATCATCGACATGGGGCAGCGCGGCCACCATCCCCCGCGTCAATGGTTCATACTCTTGTGAGCCAAGCAATGGATTGAGCCAGACAAACCGATGCAACAACCGATTGAGCCGCGCCATTTCTGTGCTAAGGAGGGCTGGCTCACCCCGATCCCAGCCATCGGAAATGATGATGCCCACCGCGCCGCCACGCAACACCCGCCGCGCCCACGTATAGTTAAATTTACGCAGCGCATCCCCGATCCGTGTGCCGCCCGACCAATCAGGCACGGCCGTCGCCACTTCGGCAAGGGCCGCATCGACGTTGCGGTTGCGTAATTGGCGCGTGATGCGAGTCAGGCGTGTGCTAAACACAAACACCTCGACACGCTGATCCAGCCCTTCCGTCAGGCTATACAAAAAATGGAGCAGCAAACGGGTATATTGCTCCATCGAGCCGCTGATGTCGGCCAAAATGATGAGCGGCCGCGGTTTGATTTTCGGCCGTCGCCATGACAATGACAGCAACTCCCCACTGTTTCGCATATTGGCCCGCACCGTGCGCCGCATATCTAAATAGTCGCCCCGGCCGGGCTGCAAACGCCGTGTGCGCCGTTGCCCCAACTGCCAAATCAATTGCGCCATCAGTCGCTTTACGTCATGCAGTTCGGCCGCGCTCATCTCCCCGAAATCTTTGGTGCGGAGTTGCTCATTTGCGCTAAAAGTGCGCGTCACTTCGATAACCGGTTGTTCTTCCTCATCTTTTTCGTCGTCCGCATCGTTGCCAAACACCTCGCTTTCTGGGTCGAGCGCGGGTGGAACGACAATCGGCTTCGGTTTCTGTACGTTGGTCAAATTGTCGCGCAAATTCAATTCGACCCCGCGCTCCTCTTTGCGCCAAAAGTGATCGAACGCCACATCGAACAACGGTATTTGCTCCCGTTTGTGGACGCACAGACTGCGGAGCGTATAGTAAAAATCGGTCGGCCGCCCCACATCGACCACCGCCAGCGCATTGACCACATCGACCATCCGGCCGGGTGACACATCCAAGCCGAGTTCGTGCAAAATACGGCCGAACAGCAACAAGTTTTTCAGCAAATAACCATCTGACATCACCGCGCCTTCGCCCGCATCAAAATGTCCCGCGCCTTGCCCCCACGCACATCGACCACATCATCCTGATACTTCAAAACCACGCCCAACGTCTCATCGATCACGTTCTCGTCCAGTTCCGTTTGGTCGAGTGCCACCAATGCCGTCACCCAGTCAATCGTCTCTGCAATGCCGGGAATTTTGTACAAATCCTCATCGCGTAGCTCTTGGATAAAGGCGGTCACTTGGCGGGAAAGATCGGCCGCGGCCGTCGGTACTTTCGCTTGCACAATCGCCAGCTCTTTCTCAAACGTCGGGTAATCGATCCAATAGTATAAGCAGCGTCGTTTGAGCGCGTCATGCACTTCTCGCGTCCGGTTCGATGTCAAGATCACAATCGGTGGGGTTTGCGCCTTGATCGTGCCGATCTCTGGGATCGTCACCTGAAAATCAGACAGCATCTCCAGCAAAAACGCCTCGAACTCTTCGTCACTGCGGTCTACTTCATCGATCAGCAGCACAGAAGGGGTATCGTCACTCGTTTCGATGGCGTGTAGGAGCGGCCGGGAAAGCAAAAAATCGCGGCCGAACAATTCGCCCTCGTCCACACGATCCCCCTGCGCCTCCGCCATACGAATATGCAGCATTTGGCGCGTGTAATTCCATTCATAGATCGCTTGGCTCACGTCCAACCCTTCATAACATTGCAAGCGGATCAAATCGCGTCCTGCCAACGCCGCCAGCACCTTCGCAATCTCCGTTTTGCCAACCCCCGCCTCCCCTTCCAGAAAGAGCGGCCGTTGCAGCTTCAATGCCAAATAGATCGCCGTTGCCAGCCCACGATCCGCTATATAGGTTTGTTTTTCCAATTGTGTCTGTACGTCGTCAATTGAGGTGATGTTCATATTTTGTGCTTTACTTCGTGCGTTACATTATTAAGGCTTATGCAATTGCATCGTACAGTACCACACCTCGTTTTTCAACTATTTCTCTCAAGTAGCGTTATTTGTTGACCATGCGTGATGCTCCCTCTAAACTAGAATAAAAAACGGAGTATGCTCATGGAATCAATTGGTATCAACATCGGTTATTTACTCATGCAACTATTGGCGCTAGGGATGCTTATCTTGGTATTAGGCGCGATTATCTTCGGTCTTATCTTTCTTATTCGTCACTTTCGAGACTAGCAAATAAATAGGGACACCCCCATCATGTATAACATTGGTATTGCAGCACGCACACGTAAATCATGTTTTTTTGATGCGACAGTCGCGGCCGGAGCAACCGCATTCACAGTCTACAACCACATGCTCATGCCACTCTGGTATGAAAGCCCCATCATCGACTACTGGTATCTGATGAACAATGTCAGCATGTGGGATGTCGCCGTCGAACGCCAAGTCGCGCTCAAAGGGCCCGATGCCTTCAAGCTGGCGCAGTTGATGACCCCCCGCAACATCAGCAAACAAAAAGTAGGGCAAGGCAAATATGTGCCTATCGTCGATGAAAATGGCGGGATGCTCAACGATCCGATTTTGCTCCGGCTGGCTGACGATCATTTTTGGCTATCATTGGCAGACAGCGACATTTTGCTCTGGGCAAAGGGGATCGCGTATGGGCGAGGGCTCGATGTCACCATCACAGAGCCAGACGTGTCACCGCTTGCTATTCAGGGGCCGAATGCGGATGCTGTGATCGTCGATCTGCTGGGCGAATGGGCGACGCATCTCAAATTTTTCTGGTTCAAAGAGTACGATCTGGATGGCATTCCTTTGGTGGTAGCAAAATCAGGCTGGAGCAAACAGGGTGGCTATGAGCTATACCTGCGCGATGGCAGCAAGGGCATAGAGCTATGGGATAGAGTCGCGCAAGCAGGCGCAAAGCACGGCATCGAACCGGGGGCACCATCCACCATTGAGCGCATCGAAAGCAGCTTGCTGTCTTATGGCAACGATATGACGATTGACCATAATCCATTTGAGATCGGTCTCGGCCGCTACTGTGACGTGGATCAACCGGCCGACTTTATCGGCAAAGCTGCTTTGCAAAAAGTGCGAGATAACGGCATCACACAAAAATTGGTTGGCATATTTATCGACCATGCCGAGCCGCTAGGCAACACGCACTGGTGGCCGCTGTCGCACAATGGCGCACCGGCCGGAAATGCAACCAGCGTCACCTATTCCCCCCGCCTAGAACGCAACATCGCCCTCGCTATAATTCCGATAGCACAGACAGCACCGGGGACACAGTTAATGGTCGATTCAGATGTCGGCCGTCTCGCCTGCACCGTCACGACCATTCCATTCTTATAAACAAGATGTTGATTGCGATGTGGTAGCTGTGTAAAACGGCCGCATCAAGAGAGAGGATAGACAAATGAAAAGCATAATCGCGTCAAAACAAATGATTTTTGTGTGCGTGCTGCTGTTATGTGCGGCCGTCGTCGGCCGTGCATGGGCGCAAGCCAATCAACTACAAAACGGAGATTTTAGCAACGGTACTAACGGCTGGTGGAGCGCAACCAACAACGGCGCAACCCATACGATGGCGGTCAACGCGGCGCAAGAGCTATGCCACACCATCAGCGCACCGGGTATTGATCCCTGGGACATCGTAGTAGGGCAAGACAATCTCAACATGGTCAGTGGGCAATGGTACGAAATCGCGTTTGATGCGTATGCCAGCGTGGATCGCACCATTAACTTCAAGACAGGGCTAGGGAGTGCACCATACACCGATTACTTTGTGACAACCGCCAACCTGACTACGACCCCGCAACGGATCACAGTAGCGTTTAACAATGTGGTGAGCGACCCCGCAACACAATTTCAATTTCATTTGGGCGGCACGGCCGGAGAGGTGTGCATCGACAATGTGTCTGTGATGACCACCATCGAGCCGACACCCGTCCCGTACACAACACAATCACAGTCAGGGCAGCCATTACGCGCCTACGACGGGCAGATCAATATCGGCTCGGCCGTCGATTCTGGCATTTTCCTCAGCGATGCCACGCACAACGCGATTTTGGCGAACGAATTTAATCTGTTCACGCCAGTCAACGCGATGAAAATGGAGCCACTCGTCGGCACACGGAATAATTACGACTGGGCAGTGGCCGATGCGATGGTCGATTTTGCAGAAGATAACAACATGGCCTTTCACGGTCACGCGCTCGTATGGCACATTCAGCAACCGGGCTGGATCGAAAATGGCACGTTTAGTCAGGCGGAAATGCTAGACGAAATGTACAGCCATATCGACACGGTGATGGGACGGTACGCGGGGCGCATCCTGTACTGGGATGTGGTCAACGAAGCGGTGCATACGACGAATGGCAACGAAACAGGTGATGCCCCTTACGCGCTCCGTTCGACGATTTGGCATGACCGTATCGGTAGCGACTACATTGATTTAGCGTTTGAACGAGCGCGATTGGCTGACCCTACGGCCGTCCTACTCTACAACGATTACAACATTTCGCAGATGGGACATAACAAAGCGGATTACGTGTTCAACATGGTCAAGGAGTTGGTACAAAACGAAGGCACACCGATTGACCAAGTGGGGATGCAAATGCACTATGATGTGGCACAACCGCCTAATGTCCAAGCGGTGATCGACAATTTTGCGCGATACGCGGCGATTGGGGTTGATGTGCAAATCACAGAGATCGATGTGCGGATCGCGCTCCCCGCGACACAAGCAGAGCTAGACGCACAGGCCGATGTGTATCGCCAAATGTTACGCGCTTGTCTGGACGCACCCAATTGCGACAACTTTACAACGTGGGGCTTGAGCGATATTGATTCATGGATTCCGGGCTGGTTTACGGGGTACGGCGACGCGCATTTGTATGATGCCACATACACCGCCAAACCAGCCTATCATGCGTTGATCGATGAATTGGAGAGCAGCCCGGCGGTGACAGCCACCCCTTCCCCCACCCCGGCCGACCCCACTATGACCCCTACGCCTACACCAACCACAACCCCTGATAACAACCTGGTGCAAAATGGTATGTTCGGCAATGGGGGCGATGGCTGGGAAACATACGAAACGGATGGCGCAGTTCACACCGTTGTCTACGCGAACGATGAGGCGTGTTTGTCGTTGTCGGCCGTAGGCACAAATCCCTGGTCAGTCGCGCTCCGACAGTCGGTAGCCCTCGAACAAGGGCAGGCGTATGAACTGACTTACACACTCCGCGCTGACGAAACAACCCAATTCAGAATGCGCTTGGGATCACCTGTTGATCCATACCCTGACTACTTTGTGGCGACGGTCACGGCCGGAACAAGCACGACCCCCATCACGCACCCGTTCACAATGGATGCCGCTTCGGACGCGGCCGCTTCTATCGACTTCCAAGTGGGCGCAGAAGCAGCGACCACCATCTGCTTTGGCGATATTTCATTAGTAGAAGTGAATGGCAATAATGCCCCCTTGAACACAACGCTGTCCGACACCGAATCGGCCGGATCATTTCCGTTTGCATTACTCGTTTTTGCTCTGTTGCTCACCCTAACAGCACAAATCGGGATAAGACGCACCCTTGCTAATCTCAAAATTGGACAATTAAGCGCAAGCGAACTATATTGAACGCTTGACACGATAGAAGACAACCCTATCTGGACGGCATAATGAGTGCGTCGTGGCAGATCATTGTATAAAAAAAGATTATCCTGTTGTTTCCCGCCGTAGGAACACCATTAATCGTGTCCCTACCGGTTCAGGCAGGATAATCGTCTAAAAAATAACGCATGTTTCAACAAACCACCCCCGTAGAAAATACCCAAACACCTTCTGCCAAAACGGCCGAATGGCATTTGCTAGAAAACGAAGCGATCCTGAGCGAACTACAGGTTGACCCGAAAAAAGGGCTGACCGCGCAGGAGGTAAGCAAACGGCAAGCGCAATACGGCTTGAACGAGATTGCAGAAGGCGAGACGCGCAGCCCCTGGTCGATTTTGTTTGACCAATTTCGTGAAATAATGGTACTGATCTTGATCGCGGCCGCGGCCGTGTCATTTATCTTAGGCGAATTTATCGACGCGACTGTTATTTTGGCGATTGTCGTGATCAACGCGATCATCGGGTTTGTGCAGGAGTACCGTGCCGAGCAAGCGATGGCGGCGTTGCGCGAATTGGCCGCGCCCAATGTGAAGGTGCGACGCGATGGCGGCATTGTCACCGTGCCATCGAAAGAGCTTGTACCGGGCGATATTGTGCAGATCGATGCGGGAGATGCGATTTCGGCCGATGCGCGGATGCTCGAATCAGGCGACTTGCGCGTGATGGAAGCGAGCCTGACCGGGGAAAGCGAACCGATCAGCAAACACACGCGCTCATTAGAAGGCAAAAATATCCCATTGGGCGACCGTAAAAACATGGTGTACATGGGAACGAACGCCAATTACGGCCGGGGTGTGGCGATTGTCACCGATACCGGGATGCAGACTGAATTGGGGAATATCGCCCAATTGATCCAAAATGTGGAGGAGGAGCAAACGCCTCTGCAAAAGCGCATGACCCAGCTTGGCAAAACGCTGGCGATTGTGGTGATGGTGATCATCGTTGTCGTCGTGGCACTGTCGCTCATTCGGGCGTTTGCGACGGGCGATATGGGCAGCGTCTCGCACAGTGGCGAGGTGATGGAAGCGGCGACGACGAGCGATCTGCTACGCGAAGCATTTTTGACGGCCGTGGCGATGGCGGTTGCGGCGATCCCGGAAGGACTGTCTGCGATTGTGACGGTGGCACTGGCACTGGGCGCACAGCGCATGTTGGATCAAAAGTCGCTCATTCGCAAACTTCCGGCCGTTGAGACACTCGGCTCTGTCACTACGATTTGCTCTGACAAAACGGGGACATTGACCCAAAACCGCATGACGGTACAAATCGTCGATATGGCGGACGAAACGATCAAGCTGGTGGGGCAGAAAGAGGGCGGTATTCCCGAATTTGAATTGGTAGAAGGGGAACGGGATATTCCGACGATTGAAATGACCCTGATCGCCAGTGCGCTGTGCAACGACGCGATCATCCAGCCCAACCCAGACAAACCCGATGAAAAACAGACGATTGGCGACCCGACAGAAGCGGCACTGATCGTGGCGGCCGAAGGGTATGGTCTGTTCAAAAAAGAGCTAGATGAAGCGTTCCCGCGTGTGGCTGAAATTCCGTTTTCGTCTGACCGCAAGCGCATGACGACGATCAACCGCATCGACGACGCGCAACTGGCTGAAATCGACCCAGAGTTGGGCGCACGGTTCTCGAAATACGATCAAAAGTATGTCGCGTTCACAAAAGGGGCGCTCGATGTGGTTTTGCCCCGATGCAACACGATGTGGGTACACACCCACCCCGAAGAGATCGACGGCTGGCAAGATCGCATTGCGGCCGCCAATGAAAAGATGGCCTCACAAGGGTTGCGCGTCTTAGGCATCTGCTTGCGCCTCTTCCCCGAACTGCCGCACCCAGACAGCATGGGCGACCTCGAAAACAACCTGACGTTTGTTGGCTTGATCGGCATGATGGACCCGCCACGGCCGGAAGTGGCCGATGCGGTGCAGACGGCATTGACGGCCGGAATCCGGCCGGTGATGATCACGGGCGATCATCCCATTACGGCGAAAGAGATCGCCAAGCAGCTAAACATTGCGAAAGACGGCGACCGCGTGGTGACTGGGCGCGAGTTGGCAGAAATGTCGATGGCAGAGCTAGAGGATATTGTGGAAGAAGTGCCTGTCTTTGCGCGGGTATCGCCCGAAGACAAGATCAACATTGTGACCGCCCTGCAAAACAAGGGGCATATCACGGCGATGACGGGCGACGGCGTGAACGACGCGCCTGCGCTGCGAAAGAGTGACATCGGCGTGGCGATGGGCATTACCGGGACAGACGTGAGCAAAGAGGCGGCCGACATGGTGCTGCTCGATGATAACTTCGCCACGATTGTCACGGCCGTCAAAGAAGGGCGCACAATCTACGACAATATCCGCAAGTTCTTGCAATATATTTTGACGAGTAACAGCGCGGAAATCTACGTGATGTTGTTCCCGTCGATTTTGGCGTTGCTGGCGATTGCGGGTGTGTTCCCAGAGGCGTGGGGGCTGGCGGCGATGCCGTTGCCGCTCGTGCCGTTGCAAATTTTGTGGATCAATTTGGTGACAGACGGCTTGCCCGGTCTTGCGCTTTCCGTTGAGCCGAGCGAGAGTGATGTAATGACCCGGCCGCCATTTGCCCCAGATGAGAGCATCTTTAGCCGGGGGATTGGCAAGCGTGTCTTGTGGGCTGGCTTGCTGATGGGTGTCGTCTCGTTTGCAGTCGGCTTGTGGGGCTTCTTCCAGCAGCCAGAAAACGAGCTATGGTGGCGCACGATGATCTTCAACACGCTCACGCTGTCGCAAATGGGCAACGCGCTGGCGATCCGCAGTAACCGCGACTCGATTTTCAAGCTCGGTCTGCGCTCGAACATGATGATGGTGTACGCCGTTGTCCTCACGTTTGTCCTCCAAATGGCGGTTATCTACATCCCGTTCATGCAAAACATCTTCCAAACAACCGCCCTTTCATTCCGTGATATGATGATTTCGCTCGTTCTCAGTACAGTCGTATTCTGGGCAATTGAGCTAGAGAAAGCGATCAAGAAATAGTGCCGAATGACGAGTTAAGCCGGTAGGGACATGGCGCGCCATGTCCCTACCGGGTCGGTTTTGTGTAAATTCTGATGTAATCACTTGCCATTACGAACCAATAATCATGACATCTGATCAAGGTCTTGTTCTCGGTATTCTTGTCGTTTCCTTGTTTCTTTTCGTCATCGAAAAGCCGCGAGTCGATGTGGTGGCATTGTTGGTGCTGATCGCGTGTGTGGTAACGCGCTTGGTCACGCCGAGCGAGGCGTTTGTTAGTTTTTCCAATCCGGCCGTGATCACCGTTTGGGCTGTCTTTATCGTTAGTGGCGCACTATTCAAAACGGGGGTAGCGGACAGAATTGGCGATTTGATGCTCAAATTTTCAGGCAATAGTCAGACGCGCCTGATGGTGGTGATGATGCTGACGGCCGGAATTATGTCGGCGTTTATGAATAACATCGGCGCGGTGGCGATCTTGCTTCCGGCCGTGGTTAGCATGAGCCGCAAACTATCGATCTCGCCCTCAAAAATGCTCATTCCGCTCGCCGTCGCCTCGTTGCTGGGGGGCAATATCACCCTAATCGGCACACCGCCCAATTTGCTGGCTTCGGCCGAAATGGCACGCTACGGCATGACCCCGTTCGGCTTTTTTGACTATACGCCGACGGGGCTGGCTGTGTTGGGCGTGGGCATTATTTACATGCTGGTGGCGGGGCGGCACATTTTGCCAGAGCGCACCAGTGGCGATGACATGGCAGAGGGATACGAAGTACAGGATTTGCTGGCAGAAGTGCGCGTGACGGCCGATTCCCCTCTGGCGTGGCGCAAAATTCGCCACATTCGTTTTGGCGACAAACGGGATGTGGCGATTGTCTATGTCCGGCGCGGCGACGAATTTTTGCAGCAAGCGTCAGACAGGCGACTGCGTGAGGATGATGTGCTGTTGCTCGAAGGGGCGGCCGAAGATATTGAGGCGGTCGGCCGTGAGTTTGGGCTAAAAGTGCGGGACACGCTGGCGGAAGACAGCACAGAAGATGAATTGGCGGCCGCGGGGAAGTTAGTCGAGATCACCATTTCGCCCCGCTCCAAATTCCGGGGCAAAACGTTGCGCGATCTTGCCTTCCGCTCACGCTATGGGGTCACAGTGCTGGCGATTCGGCACGAGGGCGAGGCGATTGTGGAGAACGTAGTCGATTTGCCGTTGCGCTTTGGCGATGTGATGCTGGCGCAGGGAGGCAAGCAGCGCATCAACAATTTGCGGCGCAACCCCAACCTACTCATTTTGGATCAGCAGCCGGAGGACGAGCGGCGTGTCGAGAAAGCGCGACGGGCGCTGGGCATTTTGGCGATGACGCTCGTCGCGCTCGCCTTTGTGACAATCATCGGCAATCAGCCCGATAATTTACTCAATATCGCGCAGGAAGAGGTGGGGTATTGGGTGTCGCTTGTCATGCTGACGGGCGCGGTGGGCATGGTGCTTGCCAAGTGTTTGTCGATGGAGGAGGCATATCAGTCAATCGACTGGAAATCAGTCTTTTTGATCGCGGGAATGTTGCCGCTGGGTGTGGCGATGGGTTCGACAAGGACAGATGTCTTAATTGCAGACAATTTGCTGGCGGCGTTGCGGACGGAGAATCCGACGCTGATTTTGATGGGACTGTATGTGTTGGCGACGATTTTGACAAGTGTGATCTCGAATGCGGCCGCGACGGTGTTGATCGTGCCGATTGCGATACAGGCGGCCGTGCAACTAGGGGTGCGTCCCGAACCGTTTGTGATGACGGCCGTGATCGGAGCCAGTTCTGCCTTTTTGCTTCCTATCGGGCATCAAG
>CALECP010000028.1 GCA_937949915.1 uncultured Anaerolineae bacterium | reverse complement strand
TTCTCTCCCCTGCGTCAAACTGTTACCAGCAGCACGGTTGACCATCTGATCAAACAATCAAACCTCCCTCTCTTAATCTGTCGATAACAAAAACGGGATGCAGACACCTAAAATTTCAGGTATCTGTTTGCGTTCCTCGATCCATAGCCTCTCTCAAAGAGGGTTGCTATACTGCCTTTAGCGACACAACATCCCATATCTGCTTTTTTCAAAAACATGACACTGACCCGCTTTCATCACGCTATTCGTAAAACGCCGATCAACTTAGTTGACTCTGCTTTGCTTATTGCCCAATCTGTCGCCTATCCCGCTCTCGATCTTGACGCATATAGACGGCAGATCAAAGCGATAGCAGAGGACGCGGCCGTGCATCAAGTGATGGTCGGCCGTGACCGTGCCGAAAAGCTGGCGCTGTACCTGCATGAGACAGTCGGCTTGCGCGGCAATGTGATGGCGTATGAAGACGAGCGCAATAGCTTTCTCAACGATGTGCTGGAACGCGGGTTGGGCATTCCGATCACGCTTTCGATCATCTACATCGCTATCGCCGAGCAGTTAGGATTAAGGGCGCGTGGGGTCGCTTTGCCCGGTCACTTTATCGTCTGTGTCAGCGGCCGAGATGGCGAGCAATATATCGATCCATTTAATGGGGCGCGGCTGACAGTACGAGAATGCGCCCAACGGGTGAAAGAGACAACTGGCTACGAAGGCTCATTCCGCCCCGAATGGCTGAACCCGGCCGACAACAAAACGATCATCATGCGTGTTCTCAATAATCTGCGCTATATCTATTTGCAAAACGAACGCTGGGAACAAGCTGAAACAGTGCTTGCGTCGCTGCGCCTCATCGACCCCGGTGAGCCGACCTATGTGCGTGATGATGCGATCATCCAATTTAATCATGGCAACTATTATGCGGCCGCCCAACTGCTAGAAGGCTACCTTGCCCAATCAGATGACGACGTGGATACCGCTATGATCCGCGTCACGTTGGGGCAAATGTTGTTGCAGTGGGCGAAGTTGAATTAGGAGGGTTTTTCATGAGCTTTAGACCGCCTCTCTCCCGCATTGCCTGCCTGCGTTATAATTCCCGGCATGACACCATTTGACTCCCTTTCACACAATCAACCATTTGATGCGGCCGCACCGGCCGCCGACTATCTCCTCGAAATAGAGAGCGGTGGCGAGACGCTATTTGGCACGTTGCTGGTCGCGGCCGGATCGGCCGCGCACCCCACCGTCATCCTTCTGCACGGCTTCCCCGGCTCTGAAAAACATGGCGATCTGGCACACATTTTGCTCCGGGCAGGGTGCAATGTGCTGTCGTTTAGCTATCGCGGATCATGGGGTAGTGGGGGTGTCTACAGCTTTGCACACGTGCTGGCCGATGTGGGTGCGGCCGTCGCTTTTTTGCGCGATCATGCTGCACAGTATCGCGTCGATGTGGCGAATATGATTCTGCTGGGGCATAGCGTGGGCGGCTGGGCGGCCTTGATGGTGGGCGCGGCCGATCCGGGGATCAGCCACATCATTTCGATGGCCGGGTTCAATTGCGGCCGCTTTGCCAAAGATGTGCTGGAAAATGACGACTTTTTGATCATGCTGGCCAAACAAAGCTGGGTGCATGAAGCGAAACCATTGAACGCCGACGCGAGTGACCTGATCGATGAAGTAGTCACCAATCAGGAAGCGTGGGATGTGACCGCGCTCGCAGAGCGATTGCACGGCCGGGCGGTCTTGCTGGTCGCGGCCGCGAATGATGATATTGCCGCGCCGATCATCCATCACGAACCGATGGTAGCGGCCTACGAAGCGGCCGGGGTCGCCCTCACCGCTACCGTGATCGAGAAGGACGGACACGGCTTTTATAACAGCCGCACCCGTCTAGCAAGAACGATTTTAGATTTTATCGAGAACGACGCAGCATAACGGCCGCCATCACCAACACACTCATAGCAACCAACGTCACCACAAGCGGCAACGAAACATCTGGTTGATAGGACTTGTGTACACAAACACCTCATCCGCGTACACCGTAGTCCGGCTGCCGTCCAGCGTAAATAGTGACACGCACACATTAGCCAAGCGGCATTCGCTGGCAAGCGAATCACGTCATCCTTTCATGCTGCCTATTTTTTCTGTCTTATGGTATCTTGTGATTGAGGTAGAAAAACATGAGACAAATAACTTTTGTATGGCTGTGCGCCTGGTTGATAGTGGGTTGCACAGTTGCAGAACCGATAATAGATAATGGGGCGACAATTGCACCGACGGAAGCAAACGACGAAAGCGATTTGCAAGTCATACCACAGGCAACGGCCGCTTTGCAGCCCAGCCCCACCGTGACACCCTCACCGACAGCCCCGCCGCCCCCGACACCGGGCGCACCTACGCCTGTACCGGACATCGAAGAAACACCGACCAATACTCCCCTCCCACCGCCAATAGAGCCAGCTCTTTTTGCACCCAACACACCGCTCAACACCGTTGATGATGTGATCGCGCTGCTAGTAATGGCACGAGAAACGCAATTAAACGCGCCTTTGTCCCAGGTTTTTCCGATTTTGGTGAAGGAGCAATGGATGGCGGCCGAATTAGGGGAACAATGGATCGCCATTACAACTGATCTCAGTCAGCCCGATGCCAATCCCGACTGGTACATCACTATCCGCGATCAATCGGCCGGTGACGATGTGTGGCAAGAAGCGCCACGCGGCTGGGATTTTGTGGTAATCACCGATGCAGGGGTGGCGTATCGGTATAGGGATGATGTGGTAACAGGTGAATTTACAAAGCCGGTTGCCTTGCTTGAGACAGGGTTTGATCTGGATGGTGACGGCCGGACAGAAACGCTTGTCCGCCATAGCGAGTGTGGCGCACATACCTGCTATGACACATACCATGTTTTGCAAATGCGGCCGGATGGCAGCATTTTGCGCGTGTCGCCCGGTGGCGGCGAATGGGGCGAAGGGGCGATCAATAATAGCTATACCGATTACATGATTATCGACTATGCGGGGCAGCCTGCACTGGCGGTGCATGGCGGCGCAATCGGCTCGGCCGGAGCAGGGCTGCATCAGCGATTGTGGACAGATTATTGGGCGTTCTCGGCCGACGACGGCCGCATGACACATATCGCCAAAATCAAAGATGATTCCAACTACCGTTTCCATTTGTTGCACGACGCGAATGATGCGTTTGACACAGGCAGCCCAAAAGCGCAAGCGATGTACGAGCGTGTGATCAATGATGACACGTTGGAAGATGCGGAAGCGTTTGATGGATCGGCCTCCTCTACCTACTCGTCAACGGTGCGTTTTGCGGCGTTCCGTTTGCTGGTGCTGCAAGCGCAGACGGGCAATTCGACGGCCGAGTGGCGCGATTGGTTAGCCGCGACCTATCCAGACGATCCGATCTCACAAGCGGCCGATTTACTTTTCACGACGATCACAGAGGGTGTGCCTATCGGGACAGCCTGTGTGCGCGTCGGCACATTCCTAGAGCAATTTGACGCGCCCACCGGAGCGATCAACTATTTAGGCTACCAATTGCCCGAACTACCCGCGTACATGCTTTGTCCCCTCTATCCCGAACCGGAAGTGGTGCAATTTGAACCGGGCGCAACAGGTGCAACGTTGTCCGGCCGTGTTGACCAGCTCCCCCGTGCCTATCGCTTTTACACAGGTGGGCAGACACAACAAGTGTTGTTTGAGGGAGATACGGCCGCCATCAGCTACCGTCACATCCTCGACAACAACCACTTTCTGCCATATAGCAGTGATGACGGCCGTTATCAAACATACACTTACACGAGCGATTACTTCGATGTGCTGGTCATCCGCGAATCGGCCGATCCCGCCCAAACATTCGCACTCACTGTCAGCATTTTGCCACCAGAGGAATAAACAGCTAGAATGTTCTACAGTAGAGACGTAACATTTTACGTCTCTCTCTTCGATATGATGGAGACGCAACATTTTGCATCTCCATCGGAGAAAATTATGGCAACAACAAACAAAACACAAAAAAACGAAGGCGATGTCACCGCTTTTTTGAACGCCATTGAGAACGAGGCAAAACGGGCAGATAGTGTAGCAATCTGTCAGTTGATGGAAGAAGTAACAGGTGAGAAGGCTGTCATGTGGGGCAGCAGCATCATCGGGTTTGGCAGCTACACGTACCAATATGCGAGCGGCCGGACAGGCGATTGGATGCTGGTTGGCTTTTCACCGCGCAAGCAAAATATCTCGCTGTATATCATGTCTGGTTTTGATGAGTACGAACCATTGCTGGCAAAATTAGGCAAGCACAAAACAGGCAAATCGTGTCTGTATATCAAAAAACTGGCAGATGTAGACGAGGGCGTGTTGCGTGAATTGGTAGCCGTATCGGTCGAACATATGCGAACGACAAACGCTTGAGATGATCATGCAATAGAAGCGACCGTTTTGCGCTCGATCAAAGTTGCAGAAATAGTAATGTGCTGTCTGGGGCAGTTTTGATTTTCGACGGCCGCCACCAGCAGTTCGGCCGCACGACGGCCGATCAGCGCAAAATCGTGGCTCAGTGTGGTCAATGGCGGGGTCAGCCAAGCCGCAATCGGCGCATCGTCGATACTGATAACAGATAGTTGGTCAGGCACGGCGATTTCTTGTGCGGCCGCAGCGCGTAACACCCCCATCGCCATCAGGTCGCTATGCACAAAGAGCGCGGACGGCCGTTTCTCGCCATTCAATAGCTGTTTGCCAGCGTCATAGCCGCCTTTCGGCAAACCGTTTCCGGCCGTGATCCATTTGTTGTTGATCGGCAATTCAGCTTCTTTCATGGCAGCCCGGAAACCAGCAATGCGATCCTGAGTGCCATCTTCGGCCGCCAAGCCCGTGATCATGCCAATCTGCGTGTGTCCGTTTGCGATCAGGTGGCGGGTTGCCTGATACCCTGCATTGAGATCATCGAGCGTAACAGCATCAAATGGATTGAGACTGAGCCGGTTGCGCGGCCGAGCGGCCGTATACACAACAGGCACAGAGAGCAACAATTGCTGATAACGGTCATCTAAGTACGGCGCGATCACGATCACACCATCGACACGGCCGCCATCGACCAACTCGGCCACCATATCGGCAAAAACATCGACATCGGCTGTAGCGACTGGCAGCAATTGATACCCATGTTCCCGCGCCTCCACCTGTGCGCTTTCGATGATGGCCGCCCATGATGGATTGGTGAGATTGGGCGCAAAACAGGCCAACGTGTCAGCACGTCCATTGGCAGCCTGCTGTGCCGCGATGTGCGGCCGATAGCGCAACGCCGCAATCGAAGCCAACACTTTGTTGCGCGTTTTGTCGCTGACACGGCCGCGTCCCTTGATCACACGCGACACTGTTTGGTGAGATACCCCAGCATGTTTGGCGACATCACGTAAAGTTGCGGCTGTTTTGTTCATTTTTGTCCCGTATTCGCTTTGTGTTACAACATTATTGTAGAGGATGGCTGTTTTGAACAGCATGTGTCCACTGAAATGTTACATGTAACATTTTTGTTGTCAAGCGATCAAAAAAACGCCTATTTCGTAACACGACAAATAAGTATAGTCGGTGTTTCAACAGAACCTTCTCGCACAGAAACGCAACCATCGTTACAATTTAACGGCAATGAAAACACGTACCCCCATCTGGCAATACTTTGATGTGTGGCTGACGACGGCCGTTGTGCTGCTCACCGCGTATGGTGTCCTCATCATTTCTAGTGCCATCACCAACACCCCTGGCTTTGTCGGCTTCGAGACACGGCAAATCGTGTTTGCATTTATCGGCTTCGGCACGATGCTCGTTTTCGCCGCGCTCGACTATCGCATCCTCACCTCCGCCCATTGGTACATCTACTTCGGTCTCGTCGGTTTGCTGGCGTTTGTTTTGCAGTTCGGCACTATCCAGAACAGTGTTTCAGGCTGGATTGATCTCGGCTTTATCCGTGTGCAACCGGCCGAGTTTGCCCGTATTTTGATCACGATTACGCTGGGGCAATTCATCGCCAGTCGCCAGCACAACATGCACCGTTTCAGCAATACGATACTCACCTTGATCTACATCGGCATCCCGATAGGCATGATCTTTCTCCAGCCCGATCTGGGGATGAGCATTTTGTTCACCGTCACTTGGTTCGGCATGATGATGTTGGCCGGGCTGCCATTGCGCCACTTTTTTGTGCTGCTTTTTGTGGGCATCGGCACACTAATTATCGTCTATCCCAGTTTGCCCGAATACCAACAAGCGCGGATCGAAGTGTTTCTCGACCCGGAATCTGACCCAGAATCTGATCGCAATATCGGCAACGCCATCGTCAGTATCGGCTCTGGTGGCTGGTTTGGGCTGGGCTTCAAGCAGGGTACACAAACGCAATCTGGCTTTTTGCGCGTTCAGCATACCGACTTTATTTTTGCGGTACTCACGCATGAAATGGGCTTCTTTTTCGGTGCGCTTGTCGTGGTTGGCTTGCTCGGTTTCATCCTCTTGCGAATTTTGCGCGTCGCGTCGCTTACGCCCGATCCGGCCGGACGCTACATCTGTGTCGGGGTGGCCACCATTATCTTCTTCCAGACTGTTGTCAGCATCGGCATGAATTTGCGCCTGCTGCCCGTCACCGGTCTTACACTACCCTTTGTCAGCTATGGCGGATCGGCGTTGCTCAGTCTGTACATCGGCATCGGTCTTGTACAATCGGTGCTGATGCGCCATCGCAAACAGGCGTTTGGCTAACGGAATAACTGATTAACATGGTACTCGTCACCGGTGCAGGCGGCTTTATCGGCCGCGCCGTCTGCCATCATCTCCAGCAAAACGGCATTGCCTACCGCGCCTACACGGCCGAAATCAACGACTTTGTGCGTTTGCGCTTCGAGTTGGGTGGGGCAGATAGCGTCATTCATTTGGCAAGCGGCGAAACACGCGGCCGGGATCGATGGCTGGCGTGGGTAGACATCGACGGCACAAACACCCTGATCGAAGCGGCCAAGCATCGCAAAATAGATCGCCTCGTCATCGTTAGTCGCATCAATGCGGAATACCATAGCCGCTACGCCCTGCTCCGTGCCAAAGGGATGGTCGAGCAAATGGTGCGCGAGAGTGACATTCCTCACACCATCATTCGTAGCACAACCTTGTTCGGCCGCAACGACCGCTTTACCAATGGAATCGTGCAATCAGCGACATGGCCATTCGCGGGGCTGCATGGGGGCGGCCGCACGCCCTTC
>CALECP010000027.1 GCA_937949915.1 uncultured Anaerolineae bacterium | reverse complement strand
CGGCATTTTGTCGAAGTAATCATTCAAGCGCAGGAAGTACCCTTGTGCGCCGTAGCTCATCAGGTCGTCGGCAATGCCGCTACCCCCGTAGATGTTCGCACCCTCAAAGCCTGTTGCGGCCTGAACATCGATCATCTCGCTGGAGCTTTGATCCTGAATCGTCACATCGTTGATCTCAACGCCTAGTTGTGACTGGATGTATTGCCACGTCGGTTTGAGTTGACCTTGTGCCACCACATCACCCGTCGGCAACTCCAATGGTGTTGGTTGGTTGTATGTCAGCGTCCGTTGGTTGTTCCCCAGTGCGAAGTTGATGTTGAGGGCTTCTGCCATCATTTCGTCTGGCTCATCGGCGGTTACTGGTTCATCCGTTGGCTCAGGTTCAGCTTCTGTCGCCTCTTCAGTTGGCTCATCAGCCGGTTCGTCCGCAGGCTCTTCTGTCGGTTCATCGGCCGGTTCGTCCATAGGCTCTTCCGTTGGCACTTCTGTCGGTACTTCCGTTGGGGCTGCGGTCGGCTCTTCTGGGTCTGTCACTGGTGACGTACATGCTGCAACAAACAGCATGAGTACGAGTGCCAAAAACAATGGTAATTTTTTTCGATAGTTAGTCATATTTTCATTCTCCAAACTTCAATTTGTTGATGTACGGCTTTTTTTATCTCTTTGTTCCACTATCCTTGCTCTGTAAGAATCAAGAATAATGATTGATGGGAACACGTTCCTTACTCTTTCACACCTCCCAAGTTCACGCCTTTGGCAAAGTAACGAGAGATGTAAGGGTAAATAATGAGTACGGGAATAATCGAACAGATAAGCACTGCGAATATGTAGGAATCAGGCGAGTAAGGTAGATCGGGCGGCATATCATCAAACACCATCCGATAATTTTCGATCAAAATTCGCATATATACCTGCAGTGGTAATTCGGTTGGTTCTGCAAGTAGCATTCTTGCCCAAAAGTAACCGTTCCAGCGGCTGGTGGCATAGAACAGTGCAACCGTCGCAATGGCCGCCTTGGACATCGGCACAAAAATGTTGAAGAGCATCTGAAACTCATTTGCGCCATCGATGCGGGCGGCTTCTTCAATCTCATGTGGAATAGCTGCGAAAAAGCTGCGGAGCAAAATGACATTGAACGCCTGCACACCAAAACCGAAGATGATGCCCCAACGATTGTCCACACCGAGGTCGGTGTAGTTGAGAAATAGCGGCACCATGCCCGCACTGAACCACATTGTGAATACGACTAAAAAGTTAAATGTGCGCCGGAACAAAAGCCGCCTTTTTCCCAGTGCATACGCGCCTGTGATGGAGATAAATAAACTCCATGCTGTGCCAAAAATGGTATAGAAAAGCGTATTTGTAAATGAAATCCACAACCCTTTGTCGGCGTAAATCAGCTTGTATACCTCAAAGGTTGCGTCTTTTGGCAGAAGGACAACCTGACCCGCATCGTAGGCGAATTTGCCACTGATCGATGCGGAGAAGGCGTAGATGACGGGGAAAAATGCCAGCAAGCTGAATGCTGAGACAAGCGTGATGGCGAATATCTTGAAGGATCGTTCTGATCGGCTGATGCGCTGTTGCATGATATGTCCTCCTATAGCTTACCAAAGGGATGAGTCGGAAATCTGGCGGCTGATGAAGTTTGCGCCGACGACAAGGCCGAAGCCGATCAATGAATCGAACATGCCCGCGGCCGCGCCCATTGCCTGATTGCCCCCTTCCAGTCCTATTCGCAGAACGAAGGTACTAAGCACGTCGGCCGTTTCATAAGTATTGGCATTGTAGAGCAGAATGACACGCTCGAAGCCGACTGAAAGCATTCGGCCGATCCGTAACACGATCATGATGATCAGTGTGGGCGCCATGCCCGGAAAAGTCACATAGCGCAATTCTTGTAATTTATTGCCGCCGTCCACCTTGATCGCCTCGTACAAGACGGGCGAAATGGCCATGATGGCGGCGAAGAAAACAATAGAACTGTACCCGGCCTCCTTCCAGATACCGGTGATGATGAACATCGGCCGGAAATAGTCCGCATTCTGGACAATCTTTGTCCCCTCTTCTATCAATCCAAGATTGAGGAGGAATCCAGACAAAATTCCCGTACTCGCTTCACTATTACGCAACATCGTCAGCACCAACCCTGTGATAGTCACCTCCGACAAAAAGTGGGGCAGGTAGGACAGCGTTTGGGTGAAACCACGCACGAAATTGTTGACGATTTCACTGAAGAAAATGGCGAGGATGATCGGTATCGGGAAGCCGAAGATCAGACCGTAAAGGCTGATCACAAACGTGTTGCGGAAAGACCGCCAAAATTGCGGCGAAAACGCACCATCGATCAGCGATTCGAAATTGGCAAACCCGACAAAATCACTGCCCATTGCGCCAAGGTTGGGCTGGAAGTTTTTGAATGAGATCAAAAGACCGGCGAGCGGCCGATAAAACATGAGTGCATACCATAAGACCATTGGCAGCAGTAACAGATAGAGTCGATAATCCTTGAGGAGGGTCTTCACCACAATCAAAAATTGATTCTTTTCCGACTCTTGTTGTTCACTCTTTTGTTGTTTGATATTCGGTAAGGATGCCATCAGTTCTTCACCTCTTCAGACAAGTCGATCACACTTTCACTGCTCACTGTATAAGTCGCTGTGTATTGTTGTGTGCGGCCGCTTGTCCGGCCGATAAGCACATGTCGTCGTTCAGTCGGCCGCCACGATGTTCCGGGCGCACTGCCAATAAGCAACTCAAACGGTTCTGCGCCTTTCAATTGCAGACCGTACTTTTTGTTTTGATGTGTGATCGTGATGTCAACGGCCGTCACATCGGCCGCACATCCACTCAATTTAATTTGTGCCTCGTTATCAAACGGTTCATCCAAGGGCGTGGTCTCTACATTGATTGCAATATCGCCATCAATATGGAAAACCCAGTCGTACTGGCGCGGCGCGTCGCTCTCGGCCGAAGCCACATCCACAATCCCATCATCAGTTGTCTCGACAGACCGCTTGAGCGTTACGCCATCATATAGATCGGCCGCGACGAGCGACACCCCATTCGTAGGGACACGGTTAACCGTGTCCCTACGAATGGCTTGCGGAAATTTGCCTTGCGGCTTCCCATCCACGATCAACGTATTGTGTGCATAATGAACTTGATACCAATCTCTCCGTGCCGGGACACCATACAAACAACTCCCCGCATCATTGGAGAATGGATACAGTTGAACGCTTAAATTGTCGCCATGCGAATGACTGTCCCGATATGCGCCAAACGGCACAACTGCACACAATTGATCGGACGATGGCATAATCGCCACACCCGAATCAGGGAGTAGTTGCATCTCGTTAATCGGCTCAGGCAATGGGGGGAGGTCGGCCGCGCCAAACAGCAACGCCGCCCAATGATCGCGCCCTTTGCCAGACCGTGCGTAGGCGTGGTGCAATGTTGCCAATATCATCGGGTCATCATCCCGCGCACATGCCATTTCATACGTTTCGATCAACTCACGGTCATAAACGCTATCGACCCAGTACGAACCATCGGCCAAATCGGCGAGTGTTCCGTCAGGAAGCATCAATCGGGTCACAGCTTGACACATTTTCTCAAGTGTTTGTCCCTGCTCACCAACAACAGCGTACAAATCCCGGCCGTTCGCCTCGGCCGCTTTTGCCAAAATCAGATACGCCAGCACCACAAAGTTATGATAGTACGGTGTGACTTCATATTGCATTCCATCAGGCAACGTACCTGCGCTGATGTGCTTCACAAAACCACCGTTACCGTCTAGCGCACGGTGTATCATCGCGTCATCATTTAATAAGTAGCCGATACCGCCCAACACCGCATTGATCCACGCCATGTAGTTGCTTCTGAGATTATCTTTCGCCAGCAAATCGTCTTGCGCGGCAATCATCGTGCCTGCGAGTGGACGGAAGAAATCAGCTTCGATCTCTGCTTTGAGGGCGGGGTCAAGATCGGCCGCGACAAAATCATACGCATGAAGCAACGGACACGCCCACAACGCTTCAGTCAACGCTTGGTTGAACACGCGCCCTTTCACCATCCAGCTTTCGGCCGAACCTGTGCCGTCCTCACTGCGATAAAACGTGACATAATGACGAAAAACGTCTTCAACATGCGCTAAAAATTTGCGCTCGCCCGTAATCGCATACGCCAGCCCGACTTCACGGGTCATGTCGGAAATTTGCCGATGTCGCCACGCCAGCCACGCTTCGTCATAATCGGTGCCTTCACAACGACATCCGGCCGCACAACGATGATCATGCGGCTTATTGCCGTCATAAATCAACGGCAACCAATGGGTCGGGCAAATGTAGCGATGAATCCAGCCACCCGCGCCAGTCGGCAAAACGGGCGGAGACGATACCCACGCTTCGACACGCAGCAACAACGTTTGCCACGACGGTAGCATCTTACTGTTTTGCTGTAGATCAGCGAGTCGATCAGGAGAAATTAAATTCATACTCAATTGATTGGTTACACCATCGGGTTAGCGCGTTTGCACAGTTGAATTGCCAATCCCCAGGGGTCACGTAACATCGCTAAACTGTCACCTAAACCGGAGACAAATGCGGGAGTCGCAATCGTTGCCCCGGCCGCTTCCAGTGCGTCCACTGTCTCATCTATTTCGTCACAGACGAACGCGATGTGCAAAAGCAGAGGGTGCATGGCCGCGTAATCGGGAACGTCAACCGTTGGGTTGTTGTAAATTTCGATCATCACTTTGCCAGAGCCGTCAGCGAGAAAGTGTGTGTTCGCTACGCCGGTACTTGCTCGTTTGATCGTGAATCCAAGATGGTCACAATACCATTGGGCAACGGCCGGAGCGTCTGCAACTTGGTAGGCGAAATGTTCAATTCTCATCATATTGTTTAGCGGCAAAGCCACCCTCCATCGACGGGAACAATTGCCCCGTGCATGTAGTTGGATGCGGCCGATGCTAGAAAGATGGTCGCGCCTTGTAAGTCGCTGGGGTCGCCCCAGCGTCCGGCCGGGATGCGCTCCAAAATCGACGTGTTGCGCTGTTCGTCTGCACGTAATGGCGCGGTGTTATCAGTGGCCATGTAGCCGGGGGCTATACCGTTTACGTTGATGTTTAATGGCGCAAATTCATTGGCGAGTGCTTTGGTTAATCCAGCTAGGCCGCTTTTTGCGGCCGTGTATCCCGGTACAAACATGCCGCCCTGGAACGATAGCATCGAGGCGATATTGATGATTTTTCCACCGCCATGTGCCGCCATCTGTTGTGCGGCCGCTTGTGCGAGGAAAAATGTGGCGGATAGATTGACTTGCAACACATCGTTCCATGCGGCCGCGCTATGTTCCAGCGCAGGCGCACGGCGAATGATGCCCGCATTATTAACCAAAATGTTCAAGCCACCCATCGTCTCTACAACATCGGCGACCACAGCTTGCAACGTTTCTGGTGTCGCAGTGCTGAGGTCACATGTGATGTCGTGATACCGTTGTCCGGTTGCTGTGACTGCCTCCCCTGTTGCGGCCGATCCTGATCGGCTCAGACCGACAACATCCGCCCCCGCCTGTGCGAGTCCGATAGCCATCGCCTGCCCCAAGCCACGACTCGCGCCGGTGACCAGTGCGACGTTGCCATCAAGAGAAAACAGGTGGTTGATCGTTGCACGGGTCATTGTTTAATGTCCCAACTCCCGCAACATACCTACGGTACGGCCGACCCAGCCCACGTTCGGGTCGCTGACAACAGCTTGCACGCGATGGTTGCCAGCCAAAAACCATAAGTAATACGTCGTATATCCTGGTGCGCTGACAACGGTGTGGTAGCCATCCGGCATCATCAAAATAGAACTGTCGTTGATGACGTAGCTATCATTCACTTTGTCGTTCTGGAAACGGGTGAGACCAAACCCATCGCCCGGATTGACTTTGAAGTAGTACATTTCCTCGTGAAATGCTTCGTTCGGTAGGTCTTCTCGTTCGTGTTTATGGGGCGGGTATGTACTCCAGTTGCCAGACGGGGTAAACGTCTCGCCGACGATGAGACGGGCGGCCGGTAGGTGTGGTTGCCCGGTTGCAGTCAAAATTTGATGGAAGTTGCGCGTGAAATTGGCTGCGCCCCATACGCCATCCGTTACATCGTCTGGTGTGATGACATACGGGGCAGTGTCCAAATCACTCGGTGCGCTACACAACCCGATCTGGACAGAGCCAACACCCGTAATCGCAAAATCAGTGTTGCATGGAATGTAAACGGCGTGTGGCTTGCCTGAGAATACAGAAGAACGGCCGCCCACCTGGGTAAAAGTCTGTTCGCCTATGACAAAATTCGCTTTGCCGCCCAGTAGAACGGCTAGAATCTCTCGATCACCACTGGCTGATGTGTGCGTTTGCCCATCAGTCAAGTTCAGCAGTTGGAAGTCGAGCAAATCACACGGGTTTTCTGTCAATTTGTTCGCGCCGTTTTCAGTAGAAACAGGTACAAAATACGCCATTTAATTCTCCACACTCAATAAAGGTTAAACGAAGTAGAGGCCACCATTGACTTCCATGATTTCGCCGTTTACATACGCGCCCATGTCAGAGACAAGATAGAGGGCGGCATAAGCGATTTCATCAGGCGTACCACCACGCTTTAGGAGCGTTTTCTCGGCCACAATGTCTTGCACTTTCTCGGATGTAAACGTGTTGTGGAAGGGTGTGTTGGCGATGAAGCCAGGTGAAATGGCGTTAACGGTGATTTTGCGTGGGGCTAACTCTTTTGCCATGCCACGTGTGAAACTGATAATCGCGCCTTTTGTGGCTGCATAAATAATCGAGCCAGGACCACCGCCATCATGTGCCGCGAGCGAGGCGAGATTGACGATCCGGCCGCCATCGGGCATAAATTTCGATGCTTCACGGGTGCAGTAAAATGCGCTGCTAAAGTTGACGTTGACGACGTTGTGGAAATGTTCGTCGCTCATTTCAGTTGTAGGTATACGTGCGAGCAACCCACCCGCATTGTTGATGAGAATGTCGATCTTGCCGCCGAGCATGTCGGCCGCTTTCGCCATCACTTCTTCAACTTGTTTGCTATCGGTCGCATCAAGATGAATCTCTTGCACAGAACCTTTGCTTGGTGGCAGTGGTTCATAAGTGCTTTCAAAAAAGGTAGCAACGACATCTGCCCCTGCATCTGTGAGAAGTTTAGTGAAAGAACGGCCGATACCTCGGTTGCCGCCTGTCACGACTGCTGTTTTGCCTGTCAAATCAATCTGCATGGGATTTCCTCTTGATATTACGGCTGCGTGCTACGCATTCTGTCGCGCACAATCAGCTATTTGGCGTATACATTGTATTTTTTTATTATGTTGCAAGTATGTCTTGTCAACATTGGTAAATCGTTACACCAAATTTATCAGCAATTTTTGTGATTGTCAAACAAAAACGTGATATTTGCCTATCCAATTGTGTAACATACCTAGTTGCCTCAGTTTATTTAGTACAAAAATAACTATTTTGTACGATTCGCTTGATCATTAAAAGGTAAAACGTTACACTAATTTTGTGATCGCGCTATAAGTGCGCCATATCATGATAAATTGCTTATGAATACAAAGGTAACGATTGGCGACGTTGCAAAATTTGCAGAAGTCTCCACAAGCACGGTCTCAAACTATTTGAACGGCCGCTCCAAACGAATGAGTGCGGGGACTGAGCAGCGCGTGCTGGATGCGATTGAGCAATTAAATTACAAACCGAATCAAATGGCGCGACAATTGAAAACCGGCCATGCCAAAATTATCGGGCTGATCGTGCCATCTGTTGCCAATCCATTTTATGGTGTCTTTGCCCGCGAAATTGAAAAAACAGCGTTGGAGCATGGGTATCAGGTTTTTCTTTGCAATAGCGAACGCAACCCAGAACGCGAACATGGCTATGCGGAAAAATTGTGGGGATATGGAGTACGGGGAATTATTTTAGGTTCATCGCTGACGCAGTTTTCTCATTTTGATGATTTGGTTGATCGCGGCTTGCATCTGGTTGCTTTTGATCGCGTTTCCCAAGAGAAAGATCAAACAGTGGTAGATAGCATTGGGGTGGACAATGTACTGGCTGCACGGCTGGCAATAAAGCATTTGCTTTCGCTTGGTCATCGTCGTATCGGCTTTTTGTCTGGTTCTATCAGTACAGTAAGCCGTATTGACCGTCTCAATGGTTATCTGCAAGCGTTGGATGAAGCTGGTATAGAAAAAGATGATCGCCTTATCTGGCGAGGCTATGAAAGTGGTCACTTCGGTGACAACAATGCGGTAGAGATGGGTCGGCAAGGGGCGCATGAATTGCTGACACTCGCTCAAGCACCAACCGCGCTTTTCGCCATTAATGACATGTACGCCTTTGGTGCTTATGCAGGGGTACATGATTTGGGGATGTCTGTGCCAAACGATATTTCTATCGTGGGTATGGACGACATTATGTTGGCCGAAGTTGTGCAGCCACCGCTGACAACGATAAGACAGCCGATCAAGCAGATCGCGCAAATAGCGATTGAACGATTGCTCGGCCGTTTACAACAGACTATCACGAACAAACAAGAACATGTTGTTCTCGCCCCTCGTTTGGTCGTGCGGTCTTCGACGAACGCTTTTCGTGGTGAATAAAACCGAAAAAATCACGAAGTTTTGAGAGATAGGAAAAAAGGAAAAAGGAAAATGATATCTAGATTGATGCTACCTGTTCGTAGTGCGCTCATTTGCGCTTGTACACTCGTTCTGTTGTTGATGCTTTCGCCAAAAGTGAAGGCGACTAGTACCACATCAACACAATCAAATTTATCTTCAACTGTTGTCAATATCGTTGTCAATGGTGATTTTGAATCACAAATGAGTGGCTGGACTCAGGTCGAGCCAGTCGCCGAGTCTGGGGACACGTATAGTGGCGTTGTTTCCGCAAAAGTTGGCACAGGCGGCCGTGTCTATCAGGTCGTCGATCTAGCACCAAACACAGAGTACATGTTTGAAGTGTATGTGGATGGAGCAGGCACGGCCGGTGTTACCAACAACAGCGGCATCAATGTTGTCGAAGCGTTCAATGAAAGCGATTGGACACAGGTTTCTGCAACATTCACAACAGGTTCTGCCCCCGGCTCTGTAGAGGTGTTTGGTGCAGGCGGTAGTAGCGGTGACGTTCGTTTTGATGATTTCGCGCTGACCCCTATCGGAACAGGCACACCTGCACCCACTGCACAACCGACAGCGACAACACCACCAGACGGCAGTTGCGCCCCTATTCCAAGTCAGATTGTAGATGAGCTAGTATGGGATTTAGAAGGCGATAACCCGCATCCATTGGTTGACGATTGTACGCTCCGCTTCGTTCCACTGGAGGCACAGCACACCACACCGAACGGAAACGGCTGGCGACACGAGTACAAGATCAAGTCAGGCTTGCGCGTGGCGATGAGCGAGACGTATGAGGAGTTTGGCG
>CALECP010000026.1 GCA_937949915.1 uncultured Anaerolineae bacterium | reverse complement strand
CCTCTTTTTGCCAGCCGGAAGTTGGGAGCGTGATGGATTTGATATGCGAGCGGCCGTGACAGTGACGCAGCCTATCAAAAATGATAATAAGGATGAAGGCGGCCGGTACATCATCCCCCTACCGCACCCCAGTGGGGCCAGCCTGTGGCCAAACCAAGCCGACAACCGCGCCCTGATCGCACAAGCGATCAAGTTGATCAGTATGGTGTGTCAATAGAATCGTTGGCAAATCATCATCGCTCTTTTCCCATCAGCCATCGGCCGCTCAATAACATGACCCACGAGCCGATACTGGCGGTGAGCAAATAAAGTGAGCCAAGCCGAAACCATGTGAAGTTGAGCCACAGACCCACCAAATTACCGATCCAGAAGCCGAGGATAGAGAGCAAGAGATAGGCGAGCAGGCGTTCGGCCGAGCCATTGAAAAAGAGATGAAAGAGCGCACCAAAGGCGAGCGCAAGCACAAAACCGAGAATCAATCCAGCAGACATAATTTTATTTAATGGGTAGGGGTCAATGCGGGTGAATGGGCAATTGCCTGGGCGATTGCCTGAGCCGTAGAACGCAATTCGCTTTTGGCGATGATGCCGCCACCCAGACAACGGCCGCCTTCATAAAAAACCGCGCCCTGACCGGGGGCGATGCCAAAGACAGGATCATCAAATGTGACAACGGCCGTGTCGGCCGTCAACGGTGTCACTGTTGCCGGAAGCGCTTTTGCTTTGTAGCGGATTTTGACGGCCGCCGGGATCGGCACGGCCGGATCGCCATTGATCCAGTTGACGCGCTGCACAGTGAGCGTCGTCTGCCCCAATTCCTCGCGTGATCCGACGATGAGCGTATTGCGTTCCGTATCTTTTTTGATCACGAAAAGCGGCTGCGGTGAGCTGATGCCCAACCCCTTGCGCTGCCCAATCGTATAAAATGGTAAGCCCGTATGACGGCCGACCTCTGTGCCACCCAATGTGACAATCGCGCCCGGTGCCGCGATCTCTGGCGCGTTGCGAATCAAAAAGTTTTGGTACGTGTCATTGCCCAAAAAACACAAATCTTGGCTATCGCTCTTTTTCGCCATGTTGAGATTGTACTGTTCGGCCAGTGCGCGTACTTTTGGCTTTTCGTACTCGCCAATGGGAAAGAGCACCCGCGATAGTTCGCTTTGTCCCATTACGTGCAGCACATAGCTCTGGTCTTTTTTCTCATCGACACCCTGCCATAATTCGTATCCGTTGACGGCCGAATGTCGAATGCGAGCATAATGCCCTGTTGCCAAATAATCAGCGTCTAGTGCCATCGCTTGATCGAGCAAATACTCGAACCGGATGTGACGGTTGCATTCGATGCACGGGTTGGGTGTATTTCCGGCCGCGTATTGCGCGACAAAATAATCGACAATCGTCTTGCGAAAGTAATCTTTGACATCGGTGACATAAAACCGAATGCCCAATTGATCAGCAATGCGCCGCGCATCGTTCATCTGCTCTGGCGTACAGCAGCGATTGTCGTCTTCGCAGCCCGGTTCGCTCCATAGCCGCATCATCATGCCGATCACTTCGTACCCTTGCTCCACGAGCAAAGCGGCCGCAACCGAACTATCTACTCCGCCGCTCATGGCGACGACAACGCGCTTCTTTTTATCCATCCTGCCTATGCTAGACGCATTGCCCAACAAAATCAATGTTGAATCGCTAGGACTTACGCTGTTTTATGTTTTTGCTCTATTTTGCTCTGTAGAGACACGGTGCAATGGGGATACGAGCATGATATGATCGCGCATCGTATTTATGACTAAAAGGATGTTTATGACCTATCAAACAGATGTAATCGACAAAATGTTTACCTATAATTTGTGGGCAAACACCCAACTGCTCGAAACATGCAGCACGTTGGATGAAACGCAATTGGCAGTTGAATTTGCGGGTGGGTTCGGCCGTATCCAGCCCACCTTTGCCCACGCCATTCGCGCCGAAGGCTACTATCTCAATCGCATGACAGGCAGTTGGATGTGGGATACTGATATAGTCTGGGAAAGTGTGACGATCCGCGATATGCTCCCCCTCGCCAAGCTATCGGGCGAGAAACTGATCGCGCTGGCCAGCCAAACCGACCCCAACACCGCTTATGATGTTGAGCTAAGAGGCGAACCGTATCGCTTTTTCAATTGGACACTTTTGCTCCAAGCGTTTTATCACGGCATCGAACATCGCACCCAGATCAAAGTGCTGCTCACACAACTTGGCGTTGAGCATCGGGAGCTTGATTTTTGGGATTATACGGCGACATTATGACAAAGTTCTTTGGGAATCAGGGTTATGACAAACATCATTGAGACAACCTACGACGCAATTTTGATCGTTTCTTTCGGCGGCCCCGAAGGAATGGACGATGTGATGCCTTTTTTGGAGAACGTGCTGCGCGGCCGTCGTGTTCCCCGCGAACGGATGATCGAAGTGTCGCACCATTACGCACAGTTTGATGGCATCAGCCCGATCAACAGCCAAAACCGCGCCCTGATCGCCGCCTTAGAAAGCGATCTTGCCGCGCACGACATCACACTACCTGTCTATTTTGGCAACCGCAATTGGCATCCCCTGCTGCCAGATACGATGACACAAATGAAAGCAGATGGCATCAAAAACGCGCTCTGTTTCTTTACGTCGATGTTTAGCTGCTACTCTGGGTGTCGCCAATACCGCGAAAATTTATACACTGCCCAACAAGCGGCCGGAAACGATGCGCCCACCGTAGACAAAATTCGCATGGCGTACAACCATCCCGGCTTTATCGCTGCCAATGTGGCGCATGTCACGGCCGCACTCGACCAAATCCCGGCCGCAAGCCGCGCCGCCACCCACATCGCCTTCACCGCCCACAGCATCCCATTGGCAATGGCAGACAATTCCCATTACGTGCGCCAATTAACTGAAGCGAGTCGCCTGGTCGCGGCCGGGGTGCGCGAGAACGGCTATGCGTTTGCCGACTGGCAACTGGTGTACCAGAGCCGCAGCGGTGCGCCCCACATGCCCTGGCTCGAACCAGATATTTGCGATCATTTAGAGCAGTTGCATGGGGAAGGAGTGCGCGATGTGGTGGTGTTGCCGATTGGGTTTATTTCTGACCATATCGAGGTGCTGTACGATTTAGATGATGAAGCACAAGCGGTATGCGCGGCCGTTGGTCTCAACATGGTACGCGCCGCCTCCGTTGGCACACACCCCGCTTTTGTGGGCATGATCCGCGACTTGATCATCGAGCGCATGACCGATGCCCCCCGCCCCGCCATCGGCAATTACGCTGCCAACCATGATGTCTGTCCGGCCGGGTGTTGTCTCAGCGGCCGACCAGGCGCTCCGCTCCCGGCCGCTGCCCAAGCCCCTACTCTGTCTTGAGATAGTCAAAAATAAGGTCAGCCAACAACGCATTCCCGGCCGCATTTAGATGTGTGTCGTTTTCAAAATAGAGCAATTGCTCACTGGCGACGGCCGTTAGATCAGTCGTCGTATCATAACAATCAAGGCTTTCATCGGCGCAAAATTGGTGCATGGCGAGACGGGATGAGGCGAGAGCGGTCATGTCGGCCGTCGTCAATTGATCAGCCATTTGCGCGGCGTACACCTCCTCTTTGAATGGCACAAGCACGATGACGAGCGCGATCCCTTGCTCATCCAAAATGCGTTTGGCATGCAGTATGGCGGTGATCGTTTCGTCCCGGCCGATTTGGTTGACAGGGCGACTGAGATCGGCCGCTTCACGGCTGTATGCGCGGCCGAAGCGTACTGTTTTGTCTGCAATGACGGCCGTATACGGGTCAACCTGCACATCAAACCCAGCTTGATTGCGATGACCGCCTGTGACGGTACGGAGCAACCAATAAATCGTTGAATTGGCTTTCAACCACGCCCAATCGGTGCTTTCGTCCGTCGGTGCGCCGCTCTCATACGCCCCTACAAACCCGGCATCTTCATTAAAGTCGTTGCC